>DASQSQ010000376.1:0-6397 GCA_035642315.1 Mycobacterium sp. | reverse complement strand
CTTAGTGCGCACCGACCGGCACAACCATCGCGCGTTGGCGGGCGACAGTGCCGAAGCCGAAGCAATCAAGGTTCTCGCCCGAGCACACCAGAACTTGATCTGGGCCCGCACCCGGCACACCAATGCGCTGCGTAGCACGCTGCGGGAGTACTACCCGGCAGCCTTGCGGGCCTTCGAGAACTTGCACGACCGCGACGCCCTGGCTGTTTTGGGCCGCGCCCCGACACCGGCCGACGCCGCGCATTTGAGCCTGTCGAAGATCCGATCTGCACTCAAACACGCTGGACGTCAACGCAATATCGACACCCGCGCTCAAGAGATCGCGACGGTACTGCGGACCAAGCAGCTCACCGCGCCGTCGCCGGTCACCGCCGCGTTCGGCGCGACCACCCGCGCCGCGGTGGGCGTCATCGGCGAGCTCAACCGCCAGATTGCCGAGCTCGAGACCCAACTGGCCACACATTTTGAGGCACACCCGGACGCCGACATCTACCCTCCCTGCCAGGACTCGGTGTCATCCTCGGCGCCCGGGTGCTCGGTGAGTTCGGGGACGACCCGAACCGATACACCACCGCCAAGTCTCGCAAAAACTACGCCGGGACATCACCACTGACCGTCGCCTCCGGCAAGAAACGCGCCACCCTGGCCCGCCGCGTCCGCAATCGACGGCTCTACGACGCCATCGACCAGTGGGCCCTCGGCGCCATCAACAACAGCCCAGGCGCCCGAGCGTTCTATGACCAACACCGCGCCGCCGGTGACCTCCACCACCAAGCCCTACGCGCCCTGGGCAATAGGCTCGTCGGCATCCTGCACGGCTGCCTACGCCACCGGGCTCACTACAGCGAACACACCGCCTGGGCACACCGTCAAACCACCCAAGCCGCTTGACGTGTTACGCCCCTGGGATGTCTACGACGGCGAGGTCCGATATCTACGGCAACGACCGCTTGAGCGCGGCCACGGTCTCGAGATCGGTCAGCGCCGCGACGCCCCGTTTGACGCCTTCCATCGCAATGCTTTCGACTTGCATGCCGCCCATCCCCGCGGTGATCAGCGGTGCGACGTAGGCGTACAGCGACCCTTGCCGATAGCGCAGCCAGAGCTCCTCGGGGTCCAGCTCGGGGCCGCCTGCGGCCGCCAGGGCTTGACGGTAGACAGCCAGCAGGTCGCGTTCGCAGGCCTGACGGTCGGCGGTGGTCATGCTGGTGATCAGCGTGTAGCTCAGCTCGCGGCCGGGGTGCCCGCGGCGTACAGCCTGCCAATCGAGCAAGCCGGCTTCGCCGTTGCGAAAGTAGACGTTGCCGGGATGGGCATCGCCGTGCATCACCGTATTCGGTTGATTGTCAATAACTTTCGCGACCGCACGATAGTTGTCGATGATGAAGCGGCCGTCTTCGACGGGAATGGAGGTGCGCTCGGCCAGCCGGCGAGCCGACGTGTTCAACAGCGAGCCGGTGAGCAGCGAGGTGTGGTCGCCCGATGCGGAGTACACCCATCCGGGCGGACGTTCCCAGAACGTCGCATGCAACTTGGCCAATAGTTCGACGACCATGCTCGCCTGATCCTTATCGAGCGGATGCAGGGTATCGGGAAACTCGCAAGGATCGACCGCCAGGTCTTCGAGCACGAGCACATAGCGACCGGTCAGCGAGTCGAACGCCGACCCGTACGCCGCAGGCAGGCCGGTGAGCTGCGGCGACAACTCCCGGTAGAACAACACTTCGGTCTGTGCCAGCCGGCCCAGTTCACCCATCAGCCGGGTCGCGACGGTCTCGGCAGCCATCTTGACGAACACCGAGGCCGGAACGTCGTCGCCGGTCAGTGCCAGACGGGCTCGGGAGGACGTGCCGGCGTCGCCGCCGATCACCGACACCGACGTCACCCGGCGCCCCATGATTTTCGAGAGCGACCGGGCGTCGAGGTCGGCCATCGTTCGTGGCAGCGAGCGCAGCCGACCGATGACGGCATCCGTTGCCACGCGCTGCATTCCGCGACCCAGGTGTGCCGCCAAGCCGAGGACCGGTACTACCCGTTCACGCACCGATGCATCTTTACAAATTTACGCTGCTCTGTAAAGTTTGGCGGAAGCCACCCGACGATCGGTCCGAAGAGGTCGAATGGGGATGTGAAGCGGCTCAACGGCGTGGACGCCTTGATGCTCTACAGCGAAACACCCGAAATCCACATGCACACACTCAAGATCGGCGTGCTCGATGTGTCCGGTATTAAAGGCGGCTTCAGTTTCGAGTTGTTCCGCGAGGTTGCCTATCCGCGGCTTTTTGCGTTGGCGCCGCTTCGCTTTCAGCTGGTGAACATCCCGATGAAGCTGCATCACCCGATGTGGGTGCAGAACGCCGACATCGACCTCGACTATCACCTCCGCCCGGCCCGGGTGCCGGCGCCCGGCGGCCGTCGTGAGCTTGACCAGTTGATCGGCGAGATCGCGAGCACGCCGCTGGACCGCAGCCGACCGCTGTGGGAGATGTACATCGCCGAGGGGCTGGCCGAGAACCGGATCGCGATCATCCACAAGGTGCACCACGTGCTGGCCGACGGCGTCGCATCGGCCAACCAGATGGCCATGGCGCTGCAGCCGCAGGAATCCGCGCACGTCCCGGCGCCCAGTCCTACCGCTCGGCCGCTCACGCGGACGGACCTGCTGCGAGCAGCCACCCGCGACCGTGTCGGATTGATCCGCAAACTGCCCCGGCTGGTGAAGGAAACGGCGACCGGAATTTCGCGCGTGCGCCGCCGCTCCAAGGAACGCGGCGCGCATCCGGACATTGCCCGTAACTTCTCCCCGCCGCAGTGCTTCATCAACCACCGCGTGACGCCAGGGCGGCGGTTCGCCACCGCGCCGCTGGCGCTGTCCGACGTCAAGGAGACCGCCAAGCATCTCGGGGTGACACTCAACGACGTCGTATTGGCGATGGCCTCCGGCGCGTTGCGTGCGCTGCTGCTGCGCTATGACGGACATGCGGACGCACCGCTGATCGCCGGTGTGCCGGTCAGTTACAACACGTCCCCAGATCGCCTGGACGGCAACGAGTTCACCTACATGACGCCGTCACTACCGGTTCATATCGACGACCCGCTGCAGCGGGTCGAGCTGACGTCGATGGCGACCAAGATCGCCAAAGAGAACCACCACTTGCTCGGGCCCACGTTGCTGCCGGCCTGGCTGTCTACCTTCCGCCCGCGCTCGCGCCGCGGTTCTTCCGGACGCAAGCCCGGCGCGTGGAGTCGGCCAGCGTGATGAACTTGACGATCTCCAACGTGCCGGGGCCGCGGGAGCGAGGTCACATCGAGGGCGCGACGGTCAGCGAAATCTATTCTGTCGGACCGGTTGTGGCCGGAAGCGGGCTGAACATCACGGTGTGGAGCTACGTCGATCAGCTGGCCATTTCGGTGCTGACCGACGACGTCACGCTGGTCGATCCGCACGAGGCCACCGACGCAATGATCGACGCCTTCACTGAAATACGAAGAGCTGCAGGGCTTTCCGAGCAGCTCAGGTCGTTGGACGCGACCCTTCCGCTGGCTGCCGCGGCGAGCTGACCCGCCCACGATAGTCCGAGATACCGGAATTCTCACGGACTCGTATTGGAGATTTGCTATGGTTCCTCCGTGGCGGCGCGGAGGGACTGCCGCGAACGGCTGATCGATGCCACCCTGAGTCTTTGTAGCAGGCGCGGGTATGAAGCTACGTCTGTCGATCAGATTGCCGCCACCGCCGACGTATCGCCGCACGACTTTGCGCGCCACTTCGCATCCAAGGATGCGGTTCTCTTGTCGATTGTCGAGGATTTGCTGCAGGCCGCCGCTGACGCACTCGGAGATGTTGAGCCGGACACCGGCCCGGAACATGCGCTGTTCATCGCCACCACCAAGGTGGTATCCCGGGTCATCGACGGCCGTGGCGTGATCACGCGTGATCGGTTTCTCGCGGTGGCGCGGGTCTTCACCGCACATCCGAATCTCAGGCAGCAGGTGTCGTTAGCCCGCAAGCGAATCCTGACCGGGGCGCTCGCCGACCGGTTAGGGGTCGCTGAGGACGACCGGCACGTGCACCAGGCGGTGACGAGGTGGTCGGCGATTATGGCCGGCGCGTACGTGGTCGGCGGTAGCATGGCCGACCACTACGATCCGCGCAAGGATGATCAATTAATCGAACGGATGATCGCTGAGCTCTCCGCGACCTTCGCCGACGTCATGGGCGATAACCCGCCGCAACCGGACTGACTAGCCGATAACCGGCAACCGGCGCTGGCGGGCTAGCCGGTCGAGGGCCTTCTGCATCACCTTGCGGACGTACGCATCGACCTCGGCGACATCCGGGTCTTTGCCGAATCGGGCAGTGATGTCGATGGGGGTCAGCACCGCGGTGACGATCTTGCTCGGCAACGGCAGGTTCGCGCCGCCCAGCGCGACCCCGAACGGGAAGCCCGCTGCGATGGGCACCATCTCGCTGCGCGTCAGCTGTTTGATGAATCCGAGACGCTTGGCCAGTCCGGTGCCGCGGGTCAAGAAGAACTGCGTCTCCTGGCCGCCGATCGACACGATCGGCACGATCGGCACCCCGGCGTCGATGGCCGTGCGCACATAGCCGGTGCGGCCGTTGAAGTCGATGACGTTCTGCCGCAGCGTCGGCCGCATGGCGTCATAGTCGCCGCCCGGAAACACCATCACCGCGGCGTCGGACGCCAGGGCGCGGGCCGCGTTGTCCCGGCTGGCCGGGATGAAGCCGACGCGCTGGAAGAACTGCTTGGTGAACCCGACGGACAGCACATCGTGGCTGAGCGTATACAGCGGCCGGTTGTAGCCGAACTTGTCATAGAAGTGCACCGCGAAGGTCGGCAGGTCGGTCGTCGTCGGGCCGCCCGAGTGGTTGGAGACCAGCAGTGCACCGCCGGACGGGATGCGCCCGAGGTTGTGGACCTCCGATCGGAAGTAGTGTTTGGCGACCGGGCGCAGCAGGCCGACGACGCGCTCGGTCAACGTGGGATCCCACTTGGCGACGTCCGGGATCTCTTGAGCTGCAGAATCTTTGACCAGCTGAGCAGATGGCATAGGTGTCCCTTGTGATGTGGTGGCGGGCTGCGGCAGTTCCGGCGAAATCGTCCGGACTGCACCTGTGCAGCGGCATCAGCTTTACAGAGTGAGTCGAAGATGTCACGTTTTGTGACACACTGCACAGATGGCCCGTCCGATAAGTGGAAATTCCCACGGACGCGGGTTGGAAATTTGCTACGTTCCGTCCGTGGTGGCGCGGGACTGCCGTGAGCGGCTGATCGACGCCACCCTGGACCTCTGTGTCAGGTGCGGGTACGAAGTCACGACTATCGACGAAATCGCTTCCGCCGCCAAGGTGGCGCCGTCCGACTTTGCCCGCCACTTCGCGACGAAGGACGCGGTGCTGATGTGCATCGTCGAGGATCTGGTGAACGCGACCGGCAGTGCACTCAGACACGTTGACGCAGCCGTCCGTCCAGAGCAGGCCCTGCTGATCGCCACGACCGAGGTACTAACCGCGATCACCGAAGGGCGTGGCGTGATCACATGTGACCGGATGCTCGCGATGGCGGAAGTTGTCACCGCAAACGCGAATCTGAGAAATCAGGCGTCGCTAACTCGCAAGCGCGTACTGACTCAGGCGCTTGCCGATCGGATGGGAGTCGCCGCGGACAACCGGCGCGTACGCCACGCGGTGAGGATGTGGTCGGCCATCGCTTCCGGGGCCTATGTTGGCGCCGGCAGCATGGGAGAGCACTACGATCCGCGCCAAGATGATCAATTAAGGGAGCGGGGGATCGCCGAGCTCACAGCGAGCTTCTCCGACGTCATGGGCGATGACCCTAGGCCCGCGGAGTGACGCTCTGCGAATGGCCGCGGGAGCCGGCGACTTGATCCCGAGCGCGAGGTGTGCAGCCCAGGTGGACCACCTCGTGCAGGACGTCGTCACCGTGCATTGCCCGGAGCCGCCGGGCTCGTGGTACTGGTTGGGGTCGTAGGACTCGTTGGGCTCACAGGGCTCGTAGGACTCGTAGGACCTGTCGGGCTCGTAGGACTCGTGGGCGTGGGACTCGCAAGGCCTGGGCCTTCGCCACACCAGTCCGCCACATCTTTCGGGTACTGCTCGAGCGGTGGAGGACAACGCTGCCCCGGCGGGAAATTGGCGCCGGCGTTGAGCAGATCGCAGGGTACGTAGACCTGCTTGCCCTTGGGGGTGTTGGTCAGACACTTCGTCGGCGGCTCGCCATGGGCCTGGACGGGAATGATGATCGCCGCCGCGACAGTGCCGAGCGCCAAAGCAAGACGGCGATAGGTCATCACAACTCCTCTTGAGTGGGGTGTAGGAATGGCCGTTTCTCGACCGCTATAAACGAGAGAGCGT
>DASQSQ010000375.1:0-8130 GCA_035642315.1 Mycobacterium sp. | reverse complement strand
CAGATCAGCGACCGCCTCGGCGTCACGGGCAATCCGGTCGGTGGACAGGTGCTGCAATTGCCGGCCGGTGGCGGCGACAACCTCGGGGTCGAGCAGTTCGCGCAGCTCGACGCGGCCCAGCAGTTCGTCGAGCATGGCGGGGGAGTAGTCGCGTACCCGCGGGGGCAGCACCAGCGATTCGATCGCCGAGGCGGGCAACGGGACGCCGGCCAGCTGATCGACGACGGCCGCCAGACCGTCGAGGCCGGAGTTGGTCGCCGAGCCAACCTGATGCCAGCCCGGCAGGAAGCGCGCGTAGGCGCTGGTGCTGACCGGCTCGACTTGGGCCCGCAGCGCCGCCAGCGATCTGCGGCGAAGGATCCGCAACACGTCGGCGTCACACCACTGGTCGCCGGCGGCTTCGGCGGAGAACTCGCCGCGGACCAGCCGCCCGTCGGCGGCCAGCCTGCCCAGCACGTCGGCGGCTACCCGCAGCCCCAGGCCGAACCGGGCGGCGACGTCGGCCGTGGTGAACGGCGCGTGGGTGCGCGCGTACCGGCCCAACAGCTCACCCAGCGGATCGCTGACCGCTTCGGTGAAGCTGGCCGGCACTCCGACCGGCACGGCCACCCCGACGCCGTCGCGCAGCCGACCGATGTCTTCGATTGCAACCCACCAGCGTTGTCCGGCAAAAGAAACCGCGAGCGCGCGTTTGGCGGCCACCAGACCTTCCAGCCAACCGCCCACATCGGCGCCACCGGCGCGGGCGGCGACTTCTTCGGTCGTCAACGGGCCCAACAGCCGCAGCAGATCAGCGACCGCCTCGGCGTCACGGGCAATCCGGTCGGTGGACAGGTGCTGCAATTGCCGGCCGGTGGCGGCGACAACCTCGGGGTCGAGCAGTTCGCGCAGCTCGACGCGGCCCAGCAGTTCGGCCAGCAGGGTGGCGTCCAACGACAGGGCGGCGGCGCGGCGCTCAGCCAGCGGGCTGTCACCTTCGTACATGAACGCCCCGACATAGCCGAACAGCAGCGACGCCGCGAACGGCGACGGCGTGGCGGTCTCGGCCTCCAGCACGCGAACTTTTCGCTGTGCGATCTCGGCCATCAGGCCGGTCAGCTTCGGCACGTCGTAGACGTCCTGCAGGCATTCGCGGACCGCCTCCAGCACGATCGGAAAGTCCGGATACTTGCGGGCCACGTCGAGCAACTGCGCGGCACGCTGACGTTGATGCCACAGCGGCGACCGGCGGCCGGGATGTCGCCGCGGCAGCAGCAGGGCACGCGCCGCGCACTCCCGGAATCGCGAAGCGAACAGCGCGGAACCGCCCACCTCCGCAGTAACGACCGGATCGATCTCGTCGGCGTCGAACACGAACAGTTCGGCACCCGGTGGCTTGTCGGCGGGGTCGGACCCGGACTCGGAGAACGTGTCCGGCAACCGCACCACGATGCCGTCGTCCGAGGCGGTCGGTTTCTCATCGATGCCGTAGCGCTCGCGCAGCCGCCGGCCCACCGCCAGTGCCAGCGGGCCGTGTACCCGCAGGCCATAGGGGGAGTGCAGGATGACCCGCCAGTCGCCCAGCTCGTCGCGGAAACGCTCGACCAGCAAGGTGGCGTCGGTGGGCACTACCGCCGTGGCGGTGCGCTGGTCATCCAGTAACCGCCACAAATTCTCGGTAGCGAAGTCGTTGAAACCTAGCTCAGCGCAACGGGTCTCGAATACATCGCGGGCGAGGGCGGCCAACTCGCCGGTGAACTTGCCGACCGCCTGACCCAACTCGGCGGGACGCCCGGCATCGTCGCCGCGCCAGAACGGCAACCGGGCCGGCTGACCCGGCGCCGGTATCACCAACACCCGGTCGTGGGTGATCTCGGTGATCCGCCAACTGGTGGCCCCCAACGCGATGACATCGCCCGGGCGGGATTCGTAGACCATCTCCTCATCGAGTTCGCCTACCCGAGAAGGCTTTTCGGAATCAGTAGCCAGGTACACGGTGAACAGGCCCCGGTCCGGGATCGCGCCGCCGGAGGTGACCGCCAGCCGCTGCGCACCCGGCCGCGCCGTCACGGTGCCGGTGTCGCGATCGTATACCAGCCGCGGCCGCAGCTCGGCGAACTCGGTCGACGGATACTTACCCGACAGCAGATCCAGCGTGGCCTCAAAAGCACTGTGCGGCAGCGTCGCAAACGGTGCGCTGCGTCGCACGGTATCGAACCAGCGGTCGACGTCGAGCGGTTCGAGCGCCGCCGCGGCCACGGTGTGCTGGGCGAGGATGTCCAGCGGGTTGGTCGGCACCCGCATCGTCTCGATCTGGCCGGCGAGCATGCGCTGCACGGCGACCGCGCAACCGATCAGGTCGGTGCGGTGCTTGGGGAACAGCACCCCTTGCGAGATTTCACCGACCTGATGTCCGGCCCGCCCGATGCGCTGCAACCCACTGGCCACCGACGGCGGCGTCTCCACCTGGATCACCAGATCGACTGCGCCCATATCGATGCCCAGCTCCAGGCTCGAGGTCGCGACCACCGCCTTCAGCCGCCCGGATTTCAGCTCCTCCTCGACGATGGCACGCTGTTCCTTGCTGACCGAGCCGTGGTGGGCACGTGCCAAGACGGGCGAGGCGCCGTAGGTCTGGCCGCTGCCCAACAGCTGAGCCGGGGCGCCTCCGCCAACCTTCGGGTTGGCGGTAGTCGACAAGTCCACCCCCGAGCGTTCGGCGTGGATCTCGTTGAGCCGAGCGGTCAATCGTTCGGCCAGCCGCCGCGAGTTGGCGAACACGATCGTCGAGTTGTGCGTCTCGACGAGGTCGACCAGACGCGCCTCCACATCGGGCCAGATGGTGTTCTCCGCCAGGTTGGCCATATCCGGCACCGGCACCTGCACGGTCAGTTCAAAGGTTTTGGTCGCCGCGGGCGCGACGATGGTCGTCGGTGCTGCCCCCGACAAGAACCGGGCCACCTCCTCGGGCGGGCGCACGGTCGCCGACAAGCCGATGCGCTGCGCGGGTGCCTGCAGCATGTCGTCGAGCCGCTCCAGTGACACCGCCAGGTGAGCGCCCCGCTTGGTGCCGGCGATGGCGTGGATCTCATCGACGATCACGGTCTGCACATTGGCCAGGGTTTGGCGGGCCGCGGAGGTCAGCATCAAGAACAAGGACTCCGGCGTGGTAATCAACACGTCGGGCGGTGTGGCGATGAGCTGGCGGCGCTGCGCGGGCGGGGTGTCGCCGGACCGCACACCGACGGTGATGTCTGGCGGCGGTACACCTCGCCGTTGGGCGACGCGGGCCATTCCCGCCAGCGGAGTGCGCAGGTTGCGTTCGACGTCGACGGCCAGCGCCTTCAGCGGTGAAACGTACAGAACACGGGTGCCGTGCGTTCGCTCGTTGCCTGGTGCGCCAGCGCGACTGGCAAGCTGGTCTATCGCCCACAGAAACGCCGCCAGGGTCTTGCCGGATCCGGTCGGCGCGATGACCAAGGTGTTATGGCCGTCGGCGATCGCGGCCCAGGCGTCGGCCTGGGCGGGGGTGGGCTCGGCGAAGGTACCGGCGAACCAGTCGCGGGTGACGACGCTGAACCGCGCAAGAGAATCAGCGGGCACGGTGGTCACCTATCCATGGTGCCAACGGGCACTGACAAACCCCGACAAACGGTCAAGCGCCGCCGTCAGTCGTGAACAGCCTGCGTCACCGCGCGCTGGTCGGGCCCGACCGACTTGGCCAGGTGTTCGGGAATCCCCCTGACCCGGATCAGCGCGTCAAGCAGCGAGTGAGCGCAGCCGTTGCTGAGATCGAGTGCGTCGCTCTCGGGGTGAAGGATCCGCTGCCGGCACACCTCGAAGGTCAACGCCAGCCAGCCGTGGATGACGATCCGCAGGTCGCGCTCGACATCGGGCTCGAGCACGGTTCCCGGGCCCTCGACTTCGATGATGCGGCCCATGATGTGTTCCATCTGCCGATCCTTAGCCTCGTCGTCGATGCCGAGTAAGACCGGATCGGAGCGGCCAAGGCCGACATATGCCGCCCACGCTGCTTGCGGATGCTCCTGGTGGTACTGCATATACGCAAGCACGCCGTCCCGGACCTCTTCAAAGAGCGACTGGCCTGGTGACGGAGAGTTAGTCGTCTCGAACAGCTGATCAGCCTGTCCCTTGACGACGGCGGCGAAGAACGCCCGCTTGTCCGGGAAGTAGTGATACATCAACGCCCGGGAGACACCGGCCCGCTCGGCGATCTCGTCGATTCGGACCTCGTCGTAGGGCCGTTGGCCGAAGACTTCCGCGCCTAGTGCCAGCAACTCGGCGCGGCGGTCCTCCGGGGATAACCGGCGCCGGGGCGTTCGCATAGAGCAGATCGTACTTGTCGATCCTTGTCGCAGGCCCTCAACGCTCAGGAAGGCACCGCAAACCCCTCGTTGCCGACGCGTCCGTCAATAACCGGCCCTGGAAATGCAAGCATCGCGAAGCCTCCGCCGCCGTCCCAGCAGCAGGTTCGTTAGCTCCGCGAATTAGCGGGCGATCCCTACCGTTTTCACAGGCGGTCTGACCGGGCAACTGCGAATAGAATCGCTGACCAATGGATGGCAGAACCCCTACCAGCCGCCGAAGGCTGAGTCATCGGGTCGGCACGCTGGTCGACAGTTTCGAGACCCTGGTTTACGCGATCGCCTTCGTGCTACTGGCGGCGGCCGCGGTCCTGGTGGTGGTCGGCGGCGGACAAGCTCTCGTGCAAGCCGCGACCCACCAGGTCAACACGCTACAGGGTGGAGTCCTGGTCCTCGACCGTGTCCTGATGGTGCTGATCATCGCGGAGATTGCCGCTACGCTCCGCGCTGTCCTGCTCTACCACGAAATCGCGGCCGAGCCCTTCTTGTTCATCGGCTTGATTGCCTGCGTGCGACGGATCCTGATCGTGACCGCGGCAACCGAGCAGGTGCAGTCGGACAAGGATCTCAACCGCCTGCTGCTTGAGTTGGGCGCGCTGGGGCTGCTGGTGATCGGCATCGCCGTGGCCATCTTTTTGGTTCGCTTCAGTGGCCGCCGCGCGGCGCCGACGGAAGCCCACGACGACTGACCCGACAGGCAGTCTCAGCCGAAGTGCACGCCTTGAGCCAACGGCAAGTCGCTGGAGTAGTTGAGGGTGTTGGTGGCGCGGCGCATGTAGGTCTTCCAGGCGTCCGAGCCAGACTCCCGGCCGCCGCCGGTCTGCTTCTCGCCACCGAACGCGCCGCCGATCTCGGCGCCCGAAGTCCCGATGTTCACGTTGGTGATGCCGCAGTCGGAGCCCTCGATGAAGCGCTCTGCCTCGCGGATGTCGGTGGTGAAGATCGCTGACGACAAGCCTTGCGGTACAGCGTTATTCAGCGCTATCGCCTCGTCGAGGTCGTGGTAAACCAATACATAGAGGATCGGCGCAAACGTCTCTGTGTGCACGATGTCGGTCTGTGACGGCATCCGCACCACCGCCGGCGCGACGTAGTAGGCGCTCGGGTGGCCCGTATCGTGGCGCTCGCCGCCGACCACGTCGCCGCCATCGGCACCTGCCTGCCCCAGCGCGCCGACCATGTCGCGGTAGGCCGTCTCGTGCACGAGCGGGCCGACCAACGTGCCCTCGCTCGACGGATCGCCGATCGGCAGCTGTCGATAGGCGGCGGCGATGCGCCCAACCACATCGTCGGCCACCGATCGGTGCACGATCAGCCGGCGCAGCGTGGTGCAGCGTTGACCGGCGGTGCCGGCAGCGGCGAACACGATGGCGCGTACCGCCAGATCCAGGTCGGCCGATGGCGTGACGACGGCGGCGTTGTTGCCGCCCAGTTCCAGCAGCGAGCGGCCGAACCGCGCCGCGACCCGGGGCCCGATCTGCCGGCCCATCCGCACCGAGCCGGTCGCGGAGACCAGCGCGATCCGCTCATCGTCGACGAGCCGCTCACCGACCTCGCGGCCACCGATGATCAGAGCGCTCACCGCGCGAGGCACGCCGACGTCACTGGCGGCCCGTTCGATCAACGCCTGGCAGGCCAGCGCCGTCAACGGCGTCAGCTCGGATGGTTTCCACACCACGGTGTCCCCGCAGACCAACGCCACCGCGGTATTCCACGCCCACACTGCGACCGGGAAGTTGAATGCGGTGATCACGCCGACCACACCGAGCGGATGCCAGGTCTCGATCAGCCGATGCCCCGGCCGCTCGGAGGCGATCGTGCGCCCGTACAGCTGACGCGACAGGCCGACGGCGAACTGGCAGATGTCGATCATCTCCTGCACCTCGCCCAGCGCCTCGGCGGTGATCTTGCCCGCCTCGATCGTCACCAGCGTGGCGACGTCTTGCTTGTGCTGCGTGAGCAGCTCGCCCAGCCGGCTCACCAGCGCACCGCGTACCGGGGCGGGGGTGGCTCGCCACGTCGAAAACGCTTGTGCGGCAGCGGCGATAACGCTGTCGACCCGTTCGGGCGTGGTCTGCTCGACGGTGAACAGGACATCACCGGTGATCGGTGTGCTTGCCGGCTGGCCGTGCTCGTCCGGCTCACCGAGGGCGATGTCGGTCAGGTCGCAGCCGACCGCGTCCAGCGCGCGGCGGGCGCGGGTGCGCAACTCGTCAACGGTGGGCATCTGGGTGCTCACGCGAGTGCCTCCTTGCAAAGCGATTCGTAAAGCACGTAGGGGTCGTGAATCTGGCGGCCGATCGCCTCCGCCATCCACTCCATGCTGTAGCCGGAGTCGTCGGCGACGTCGGCGGCCTTGCTGTCGCGGTCCAGATTAGACCGAAAGATGCCGGCAGCTGAGGCGGGCAGAAAGTCTTCGTAGACAACGGGTTTGGCTGGGTCGCCGTCGCGGTAGTAAGCCAACCCCTGGGTGGCCATTTCGTCGTCGGTCGCCGGAAAGTACTGGCTCCAGACTTCGGCAGGATCGTCGCTACCAGAAAGGCGACCCATCGCTGCGTCGTAGCGGTCCCGGCCCTTGGGCGTCAGCGCCACGCCACGCGCCTCGACCTCGCCGAAGCGGACCCGTAGCGAGCCCTCGGCGACCGTCCCGTCGTCGTCGCGAAATCGGCGTGGTTCGGCGAGCGCGCGAAACGACGTCTGGCGCAACAACACCGCGGGCCCGTGCCAGCGCGGCGGCCCCTGGATGGCGTCGATCATCGTGACGCCCCGCGCGGTCATCCGCCGGTACAGTTCGTCGATGTCGAGCACCCGCGGCGTCAGGTGATTGATGTGGGTGGACGCTACTCCGGCGATGTCGGCTGCCACCGCCGACACCCGCGACAGCTCGTCGTACCAGGACTTCTCGATCGGTTGATGTGACAGCGCGAACGCCGCTACGGCCTGTGCGACAAAGTCATCGGCCTCGCCGACGCCGCAGCCGCCGGCGGCGGCGATCGTCCGGGCCCGGGCGATCAACGCTGGATCGAACAGCTGGCGGCGGCCCAAGAACGTCTGCACACGAGCGCGCAGGTCGGTGTCGAAGAAGCGCGGATCTTGCAACGCCAGCATCGAGGTGAACACCCGAAATGGGTTGCGCCCCAGCTCGTCCCCGTCGATCGGCCGGAACGCGGTGGAAACCACCGGCACCGGTGAAACGGCGTCGCGCAGATCGTAATAGCCGACCGGGACCATGCCGAACGCGGAGAACAGGTCGGCGACGGCGGCCAGCTCCTGCGGCGTGCCGACCCGAATCGCGCCGTGCCGCTCGGCGGTCACTCGGGACAGCGAGCCCAGCCGCTGCGCGCCTGGATGCCGCTCGGCGTAATCGCGGTTGACCTGGGTACTGACCTCGACCAGCGTGGTGTACGCGGGCACCTCATGGGCGTACATGGCGGACAGGCCGGCGGCGAAGCGCTCGCGCAGCCGCCAGGTGGGCAACTTTTCCGCGCGGCTCAACGGCGATCCTCGCTGCGATACTCTCCGGCCATGGCTGAGACGCTCGACGACATCGACCGGATCTTGGTTCGCTCACTGGTCGCCGATGGCCGCGCGACATTGTCGGAGCTTGCGGCGAGCGCCGGGTTGTCGGTATCGGCGGTCGAGTCGCGGGTGCGCAGGCTGGAGTCTCGCGGCGTGGTGACCGGGTACTCGGCGCGGATCGATCCGCAAGCCGTCGGACATCTGCTGTCGGCGTTCGTGGCCATCACTCCTCTCGATCCCACTCAAC
>DASQSQ010000374.1:0-5767 GCA_035642315.1 Mycobacterium sp. | reverse complement strand
GCAATCCCGCCAGGAGTCCGCGCTCAGAGCCGGCGTCGACATCGTCGTCGCCTGCCCTGGTCGACTCGACGATCTGATGCGGCAACGGCTGATCAGCCTCGACGCGGTCGACATCACCGTGCTCGACGAGGCCGACCACATGGCCGACCTCGGATTCTTGCCGGTGGTCACCCGCATCTTGGCCGCCACGCCGGCAACTGGTCAGCGGCTGCTGTTCTCCGCCACCCTGGACAACGACGTCGACAAGCTCGTCAAGCGCTTCCTGCGCAACCATGTCTTGCACTCCGTCGACGAGGCCAATTCACCGGTGCCCGAGATGACGCACCATGTCTTCCACGTCACCGGAACGGACGCCAAGAAGGAGTTGGTGCACCGGCTGGCGTCGGGCACCGGCCGGCGAATCCTGTTCATGCGCACCAAACATCAGGCCCGCAAGCTCGCCCGCCAGCTCACCGAAGCCGGCATGCCCTCAGTTGATCTGCACGGCAACCTTTCTCAGCCCGCCCGCGACCGCAACCTCGCCGCCTTCACGGCCGGAACCGCGCGAGTGTTGGTAGCCACCGACATTGCCGCACGCGGGGTGCACGTCGACGAGGTGCAGTTGGTGGTACACGTCGACCCGCCCGCCGAGCACAAGGCCTACCTGCATCGCTCCGGGCGCACGGCACGCGCGGGCAACGCCGGCGACGTCGTCACCGTCGTCTTGCCCGAGCAGCGCAAGGACGCTTCGGCGCTGCTGCGCAAAGCCGGCATCGCCGTGCACCCGCAACAGGTGACCGCCCAGTCGGATTCGGTGATCAAGCTGGTCGGCGACGTCGCGCCGCATCAGGCCCCGGCCGCCAAACCCGCCAACCCCGCGCCCAGTCGGCCGCGACGGCGCCGGTCTGGGCGCCGCAGCCCGTCCACGCGTAGAAATCCGTAGCGACGGGCGGTTAGTGTTTCAATTGTTTCAATTGGACGGCACGGCTGGTAGCATGGAAGCATGTCTACCGCCGTCGCTCCCCTGGCCCGCCAAGTCGCCGAACGTGCCCTGAATGACTCCAGTTTCGCCGAAGTGCTCGACGCGCTGCTGGAGGCGCCGACCGGCCCGCAGGGCACGCTGGAACGCATCGCCGCGAGCAGCCTGAACGACGAGCGGCGCGGCGCCCTGGTCCGCGAATTCGTCGAGGGCTCGCTGCCGACACCGAAGGTGCAGCAGCGGCTGGATCTGCATTCGCCGCAGGCGGTGCACCGGCTTCGCAGCCGGGGCAAGCTGCTGGGCTCGGCCGTCGGCAACCAAACGTGGTTTCCCGCTTGGCAATTCGATGCTGACCGAGTGCGACCCGATCTGCCGCGGATTCTCGAGCTGTTGAGCGAGTTCACCTCGGACCCGCTGGCCGCCGACCGGATCATGCGCCTCACCCACGACGAGCTGGGCGGTTCGTCGATCGCCGAGGCGCTGCGCCGCCCGAAGAGCGCCGACACCGCGTGGCAGCTGCTCGCCGCCGTCGGTGCCTGACCTTCCCGCCGGCTACCGGGCACCGCTACCCGACGGCCGGCCCGTCGGCCTGCGCCGTCGCCGCGTCGAGGCCGGCACCGAACTGTGGCGCGTCGAGGCTTTGCGGCCCGAGGACTGGACCTGGGCCGGCTTCCCGCAGCCGCGGTATCGCTTCGACTCGGCGTCCGGTGCATTCCGAACCCGTTATGCCGCAGGCACTCTCGTCGGAGCATTCCGTGAGCGTTACCGGCTGACGGGATCGATGATTCCTTCCGATCACGCCGCGCACTACCTGGTGCGACTGGTCGCCGCCCGCCACCTGCGGGTCCTCGACCTGCGCACCGAGAAGAACCTCGACATCCTCGGCGTCGACGATCAGATCAACACCGGCCAGCACCCCGACGTGTGGGACACCTGCCACCGGCTCGCCGACGCCGTCAAGCGCTGGTGGCCGGCGCCGGATGCCCTGGACGCGCTGGTGTACCGGCCGCGCACCACACCGGAGACCTCGGTCAACTACGCCTTCTTTGCCCTCGACGCGTTCTCCACCGAGTCGTGGCCGCTGGCCGACCGCATCGACGTCCTTACCAATCTGGCGCTGCGCCATGGTTTTACCGTCGGCTGGGAGCTACCCTGAGGCCATGACCGAACAGTCAAACCCGATCACGATCTCGCACCCACCCGATGCGTTCCTGCGCATCGTCAACCCGATCCTGAAACTGCTGCTACACACCCCGTTCGCGGGCGGAGCACGCAACCAGCTCATGGTTGTCGACTTCACCGGCCGCAAGAGCGGGCGGCACTACTCAATTCCGTTGAGCGCACACCTGATCGATGGCGTCCTCTATGCGACGACCGGCAACACGTGGAAGAACAACTTCCGCGACGGCGCCGCCGCACAGGTCTTACACAACGGCAAGACGACGACGATGCGCGGCGAGCTCATCACGGACAAGGCGCACGTCGCCGATCTCTACTCGCGCTGCGTCGAGTCCTACGGCGTCAAGCGCGCAGAGCGCGCGATGGGTTTAGGGTTCCGCGATCATCAAATGCCGACTCACGACCAGTTCGCCGAAGCCGTCGACGAGCTGCACCTGCGGGCGATCCGGTTTACACCGGCCAGCTAGATGTCGTACTCCGGCGGCGTGAAGTCGTCGCGAATGCTGCCGGCGAACAGGGTGGCCAGCGGCCCGAAGTTCGCCATGCGCATCGCCACGTTGCGCAACCACAGGCCGAACCGGGTCCGGGTGGCGAAGAAGGGAATGTAGCGCACCGCACCGGCTTGCTTGGTGTCGATGAATGGACGCAGCAGCGTCTGGTAGGCATCGAAGGCGCGTCGGTAGTCGGCGCCGGCGCGCGCGAGTTCGCCGGCCAGCACATACGCCTCGGTGATTGCCAGGCCGGTACCCTCGCCGCCGAGCAACGAAATACACCCGGCCGCGTCGCCGATCAGCAGCACCCGACCTCGCGACCAGCTATCCATCCGAATCTGGCTGACGACGTCGAAATACAGGTCGTCGACCTCGTCGAGCGCCGCCAAGAACGCTCGACCTTCCCACCCGACGTCGCGGAACTCGTTGCGCAACTGCTCTTTTGGCGTCGCCCGGGTGGCGTCGTGCTCGGCACGGAAGGTAAACAAGAACATCGTGCGGTCGTCGCGCAATGCGCAACGCGCCAGCTGGCGACCGGGTGAGCTGTAGGTGACGTAGACCAGCTCGTCACGCGGCCGATAGCCATCGACCACGCAGGCCGCAACCTTGCAGCCGAGGTAGCGTTCGAAGTCCTGCTCTGGCCCAAAAACCAGCCTGCGCACGTTCGAATGCAACCCGTCGGCGCCGATCAACAGGTCGAAATCGCGCGGCGCGCTGTTCTCGAAGGTCAGTCGGACACCGTCAGCGTGGTCGTCGACGCTGGTGATGCTGTCGCCGAAAATCGTTTCGACCTTATCGTCGATCGTGGTGTAGATCGCGGCGGCCAGGTCGCCGCGCGGCAGGCTGGTGAAGTCGTCGCCGATCACGCGGCGAAAGACGTCGACGTCCACGTCGGCTTTGATCTCCCCGCGGGACCCGACGGACCGAAGCCATTCGATCTCGTACCCCGCGGCGCGGATCGCATCTTCGATGCCCATGCGTTTGGCCACTTGGTAGCCGACGCCCCAGAAGTCGATCATGTAGCCGCCGGTGCGGAATTCCGGCGCCTGCTCGATCAGAGTCGGAGCGTGGCCGGTGCGGTGCAACCAGTAGGCCAGCGCCGCACCCGCCACGCCGGCGCCACTGATCGCGATCCTCACAGCAATATTTTCTCGCAGTGTTCCTGTGGGCGGACTGTCAGACCTAGGCGCCGGGGGTGCCCCGAACGCTTGATCACAGAATGCTCACCAGCCTCAGCAGTCGCTGCCGGAGGGATTACTGCCTTCGCCGAATCGAGCCGCATGCGATATCAATAGGCATGAGCGACAACGGCCGGACTGCAGCCCAGCTGCCGAAACATAAGCGGTTACTGCGCGGCGCACGAAGCGGGGCGATCCTCAGCGCTGACGGCTAGCCCGCTCCGGAACCATGTGGCTTTTTGCCCGCCTCTGAGCGACTACGGCTGGCATCGCCCCCCGTACGCCCCAAGGAGAAATCGCTCAGAGGCGGGCAAATCGTGTCGCCTCTCCGAGAGACTCATGTGGCAGATGTGACAACGCCGGCGCCTCGGGCAGCGTGAGTGCGGGCAATCACCGGCTCCGGGTGCCCGGCCAAGCCCACTGCCGCGCTAACCGCCTCTACCCGATCGGCAGGCGCCAAGGCGATCACACAGCCGCCGAATCCGCCGCCGGTCATTCGGGCGCCCAGAGCGCCAGCCCCGACCGCGGCCTCGGCGATCAGATCAATGTTCGCAGTCGTGATGTCGAAGTCGTCTCGCATCGACGCGTGTGAAGCGTTGAAGATGCGGCCGGCCTCGGTGTAGTCCGAAGCACGCACCGCCGCAACGAAATCGAACACCCGCTGGTTCTCGGTCAGCACATGACGGGCACGACGGGCATCAATCGGATCGGTGACGCCGTCGAGTACCGCAAGCTCACGATCCTGGACCTCCCGCAGCGACACCACCCCCACATCCGCGGCAGCCCGCTCACACGACAAGCGACGCGCCGCGTACTCGCCGCCGACATGACCGTGCCGCTCCCGCGAGTCGATCAGCAGCAGCGCGACACCGGACGCCGACGGGTCGAACGCCACCGGCTCGACGGTCAGCTTCCGGAAGTCGATCAGCAGCGCCGTCGACTCGGCACCGAACAGCGACGACATCTGGTCAAGCAAACCCGTTGGGGCGCCGACGTACTCGTTCTCGGCACGCTGGGCCAGCCGCGCCTGCTCGAGCCGGTCGATCCGCCAACCGGCCGCCGTCACGAAAGCCCCGAGCGCCGCGCATTCCAGCGCCGCCGACGACGACAGGCCCGATCCCATCTCGACGTCGCTGCTGATCGACATCGTCCCACCGGGGACGACGTGCCCGGAACTGCGCAGCGCCCACACCACGCCGGCCACGTAACCGGCCCACCCGCTCACATCACCGGGCTTGGTGCGCAACGGAATCCGCACCGAGCCGTCGACGCGGTCGCTGGTCACAAAGATTGCATCGGCGTCCGACGGCTCGAACGTCACCACCGTGCGTTGCGGCAATGCGATCGGCAACGCCCAGCCGAGGTTGTAGTCGGTGTGCTCGCCGATCAGGTTGATCCGCCCGGGCGCGGCGTAGCGGACCGTCATCCGAGCCCGCGCAGCCGCTCGGCCACGGTCTCAGGCATCACGTCACTGATGAACGCATCCATCGCCGACTCCGAAGCCGCCAGATACTTCAACGCGACCGCGCTACGGCGAATCGACATCAGCTCGACGTGGAAGTAGCCCTCCCGCTGGGCGTCGGTGTCGGCGAATTGGTGCAGCGCCGAAATATACGGCAGCGGACCCGAATACATCCGGTCGAACCGCCGCAACACGTCCACATAGATGCGGGCGAAATCGTCCAACTCGGCGTCGGCGAGATCAAGCAGGTTGTGCACGAACCGGTTCGGGTAGATGTGCACCTCCACCGGCCAGCGTGCGGCGAACGGGACGAAAGCTGTGAACAGATCGGAGCGCGCGACGACTCGGCTGCCGTCGTGCACCTCACGGGCCAGTAGATCGGCAAAGAGGTTGCCGCCGTTCGACTTTCGATACTCAGAAGCCTGCTGCAGCATCACCGAGGTCCGCGGCGTCAGGTACGGATACCCGTAGTTCTGGCCGTGCGGATGGCTCAGCGTCA
>DASQSQ010000373.1:0-3080 GCA_035642315.1 Mycobacterium sp. | reverse complement strand
GCTCACGGTGTTCATAGCGCTGTCGCGCTCCTTTATTGAATTCATGACGGGTGTTGGGGAGATGGTATCCAGCGCTAACATCACAGCGACATCCGCGCTGAGATCCCAGGGGAATGCGTTGACTGCAACCGATATCGAACCTACCGAGATTTCCAAGTGGGATCCCGGGCTCACCGAACGGGTGATGGGGTGGATCCGTCCACTGATCAAGGGGTATCACCGCGCGGAGGTGCGCGGGCTGGAGTCCTTCCCACCGGGCGGCGCGCTGGTGGTGTCCAACCACTCCGGCGGCTTGTTCCCGATGGACGTTCCGGTGTTCGCCACCGGCTTCTACGAGGAATTCGGGTATGACCGACCCGTCTACACCCTGAGCCACGACATGCTGTTCAACGGCCCGCAGGGCGAGTTCCTCATCCGCACCGGGTTCATTCGCGCCAATCATGAAAACGCCGACGACGCACTGCGATCCGGCGGTGTGGTGGTGGTTTTCCCGGGCGGCGACTACGACGTGTACCGACCCACGCTGTCGGAGAACAAGATCGACTTCGACGGCCGGACCGGCTACGTGCGGGCGGCGTTGAACGCCGGGGTCCCGATCGTGCCGGCCGTCGGTATCGGTGGTCAGGAGACCCAGCTCTACCTCTCCCGGGGCATGGGTTTGGCCAAGGCGCTGCGGTTGAACAAGCTGATGCGGGTGAAGATCCTGCCGATCTCGGTGGGCTTCCCGTTCGGGCTTTCCGCGGTGCTTCCGGTGAACGTGCCGCTGCCGGCCAAGATCGTGATGCAAGTGCTCGAGCCGATCGACGTGCGGGCCGAATTCGGCGAGGAGCCCGACATCGACGCGGTCGACGCCCAGGTCCGCCGCGTCATGCAGAAGGCGCTCGACAAGTTGGCCAAAGAGCGTCGACTGCCGGTAATCGGCTAGTAGCGTAGCGGCGATGGCACCGCTTGGCCTGCTGGCCACCATGGTTCGCGCGGGAATCATCGCACCCCTGAGGCCGGACAAGTATCTGCGTATCGCCGCCGTTGTCCGTCGCGAAGGTCTCGCCGTCACAAGCGGTTTCGCGATGTCAGCGCAACGCTGCCCGAGCCGTCCGGCACTGGTCGACGAGCTCGGGACGCTGACATTCCGTGAGCTCGACCGACGCGCTGACGCGTTGGCGGCGGGGCTGCAGGCGCTGCCCGGCGGTACACCGGAAGTGGTTGCGATCATGTGCCGCAACCACCGTGGCTTCGTCGAGGCGTTGATAGCGGCCAACCGGATCGGCGCCGACATCCTGTTGCTGAACACGTCGTTCGCCGGACCCGCGCTGGCCGACGTGGTCAACCGCGAAGGCTCCGACGCGGTGATCTACGACGAGGAGTTCACCGACTCGGTAGACCGCGCGCTCGTCGACAAGCCCAATACCACCCGCATCGTCGCGTGGGCCGACCATCCCGAGGCCCACGACACGACCGTCGAAAAGCTGATTTCCACCCACACCGACCGACGGCGCGCCAAGACGGACCGAAAAGGCAAGCTGATTTTGCTGACGTCGGGAACGACAGGTAACCCCAAGGGCGCCAAGCATTCCGGCGGCGGCACGACCGAGCTCCAAGCGATGCTGGATCGTGTGCCATGGCATACCGAAGAAACGACGGTGGTGGTGGCGCCGATGTTTCACGCCTGGGGTTTCTCGCAACTGATATTCGCGGCGTCGATGGGCTGCACGGTGGTAACCCGGCGCAAGTTCGACCCCGAGGCGACCCTGGCCCTGGTCGACCGCCACCGGGCCACCGGCTTATGCGTAGTGCCGGTGATGTTCGACCGAATCATGGACCTGCCCGACGAGGTGCGACGACGCTACAGCGGTCGTTCACTGCGGTTCGCCACCGCGTCGGGATCCCGGATGCGACCCGACGTCGTCACCCGGTTCATGGACGAGTTCGGCGACATCATCTACAACAACTACAACGCCACCGAAGCCGGCATGATCGCCACCGCCACGCCCGTCGACCTGCGGGCAGCGCCGGACACCGCGGGCAAGCCCGCGATCGGAACCGAAATACGAATCCTCGACGGGGATTTCAATGAGGTGCCCACCGACGAAGTCGGTCAGATCTTCGTGCGGAATGGCAACCGCTTCGACGGCTACACCTCGGGCGCGCACAAGGACTTTCATGACGGCTTCATGGCCTCCGGTGACGTCGGCCGGTTGGATGAGGCCGGGCGGCTGTACGTGGTCGGGCGCGATGACGAGATGATCGTCTCCGGCGGAGAGAACGTCTATCCGATTGAAGTGGAAAAGACACTGGCGACACACCCGGATGTCGCCGAGGCAACAGTGCTGGGAGTCGACGACGAACAGTACGGGCAACGGCTGGCGGCCTTCGTCGTGCTGGCACAGGGCACACCGGTCACCGCCGACGACCTCAAGCAGCATGTGCGGGACAACCTGGCCAACTACAAGGTGCCTCGCGAGATCGTCGTGCTCGACGAACTGCCCCGCAGCAGCACGGGCAAGATCTCTCGTCGTGACCTACTAGCGCATCTGAAAGGCTAGGCCTGCGCCATAGCGCTTTCGATGACCGTCAGCTTTTCGGAAAGCCCAGCGGCGCGGCGGATTTCGACGAACTCATCGATGATGGCGTCGGTCAACTCGTGTGGGTCGTCGACGGTAGCGCCGTCGGAGAGCACCGAAACGTTGAGCTGGTCGACGTAACTCCACACCGTGATGTTCAGGCCGCTGCCGGCCGTCAGGGGCCCCACCGAATAGATCTCGGTGACCAATGCGCCGCCGACCCGCCCGTGCTCACGCGGACCCGGAACGTTGGAGATCGGTATGTTGAGCACCTTGTTCTGGCCGTCGCGGCTGGCCAACCAGCGGAACAGCGACTCTGACGGCGCCGGGGGGAAATAAGCCGCCCACCGGCTGACCAACTCCGGCCCGAGCAGTTGGTGGCTTTCCTTGGCATCGACGGCGTAATCATGGGTGCGCCGTACGCGTTCCAACGGGTCATCGACGTCGGCCGGCAGCGGCACCATCATGCCGGTGAAGTAATTTCCCGAAATTCGGGATCTGTTAGAGAGTCGAGACCCG
>DASQSQ010000372.1:0-7334 GCA_035642315.1 Mycobacterium sp. | reverse complement strand
GGCTTCACCGGCACCGCCCTTTGAGAAAGGACAGAAATGTTTGAAACACCGCTAACGGTCGTCGGCAGGATCGTCACTGATCCCGTTCGCCGCAAAGTCGGCGACCAAGAAGTCTTCAAGTTCCGAGTGGCCAGCAACGCGCGCCGGCGCACCGGGGAGGGCACCTGGGAGCCCGGAAACTCGCTGTTCATCACGGTCAACTGTTGGGGACGGTTAGTGGCCGGCGCCGGTGCAGCACTGGGCAAAGGTGATGCGGTGATTGCGGTGGGTCACGTCTTCACCAGCGAGTACGAAGACCGCGAGGGCATCCGCCGGTCTTCCTTGGAAATGCGCGCCAACGCGGTGGGACCCGACCTATCGCGTGGCATCGTGCGGATCGAGAAATCAGGGCATCCCCCGACTACAACTCCGGAGCATGCCAACGAGGTCGACGATGCCGACGAAGCGAGCTCGGAGGACGACGGGACACCGGTGCCGCTGTCGGCTTAGCGCGGCACCGCCGCGGCGCGAGGAGGAGCCGGACCGTTGCCTAGGATGGTCGGCGGGCAACCTCGCGACCAGAAAGGCAACACTGCGGCATGGCTGAGTTCATCTACACGATGAAAAAGGTCCGCAAGGCGCACGGCGACAAAGTCATCCTCGACGATGTCACGTTGAGCTTCTACCCGGGCGCCAAGATCGGTGTCGTCGGCCCCAACGGGGCGGGGAAGTCGAGCGTCTTGCGGATCATGGCCGGGCTGGACAAGCCGAACAACGGTGAAGCCTTCTTGGCCACCGATGCCACCGTCGGCATCTTGCAACAGGAGCCGCTGCTGAACGAGGAGAAGACCGTTCGCGGCAATGTCGAAGAAGGGCTCGGCGACATCAAGGTCAAGCTCGACCGCTTCAACGAAGTCGCCGAACTGATGGCCACCGACTATTCCGATGAGCTGATGGAAGAGATGGGCCGGCTGCAGGAGGAGCTCGACCACGCCAATGCGTGGGACCTCGACTCTCAGCTCGAGCAGGCCATGGATGCGCTGCGCTGCCCGCCGCCGGACGAGCCGGTGACACACCTTTCCGGTGGTGAGCGGCGCCGCGTGGCGCTGTGCAAGCTGCTGCTGGCCAAACCGGACCTGTTGCTTCTCGACGAGCCGACCAACCACCTGGACGCCGAGAGTGTGCAGTGGCTCGAACAGCACTTGGCCGCCTACGAGGGGGCGGTTCTGGCGGTGACCCACGACCGGTACTTCCTGGACAACGTCGCGCAATGGATCTTGGAGCTCGACCGCGGCCGGGCCTACCCCTACGAGGGCAACTACTCGACCTACCTGGAGAAGAAGGCCGAGCGGCTGGCCGTGCAAGGCCGTAAGGACGCCAAGCTGCAGAAGCGGCTGCAGGACGAACTGGCGTGGGTGCGTTCGGGGGCCAAGGCCCGCCAGGCCAAGGGCAAGGCCCGACTGCAGCGCTATGAGGAGATGGCCGCCGAGGCGGAGAAGACGCGCAAGCTGGACTTCGAGGAGATCCAGATTCCCACCGGCCCGCGGCTGGGCAACCTGGTGGTCGAGGTCGAGCATCTCGACAAGGGGTTCGAGGGACGCACCCTGATCAAGGACCTTTCGTTCACGCTGCCGCGCAACGGCATCGTCGGCGTCATCGGCCCCAACGGCGTTGGTAAGACCACTCTGTTCAAGACCATCGTCGGGCTCGAGCAGCCCGACAGCGGCACCGTCAAGGTGGGTGAAACCGTCAAGCTGAGCTACGTCGACCAGTCTCGGGCCGGCATCGACCCGAAGAAGACGGTGTGGCAAGTCGTCTCCGACGGGTTGGATCACATCCAGGTCGGGCAGAACGAGATTCCGTCGCGGGCCTATGTCTCTGCGTTCGGTTTCAAGGGACCCGACCAGCAGAAACCAGCCGGCGTTTTGTCCGGTGGCGAACGCAACAGGCTCAATTTGGCGCTCACACTCAAAGAGGGCGGGAACCTGATCCTGCTCGACGAGCCCACCAACGACCTCGACGTCGAGACGCTCGGCTCGCTCGAGAACGCGCTGGAGAAGTTCCCCGGCTGCGCGGTGGTGATTTCCCACGATCGCTGGTTCCTCGACCGGACCTGCACCCACATATTGGCGTGGGAGGGCGACGACGACAACGAGGCCAAATGGTTCTGGTTCGAAGGCAACTTCGGCGCATACGAGGAGAACAAAGTCGAACGGCTCGGAGTCGAAGCGGCGCGTCCGCACAGGGTGACTCACCGAAGGCTGACGCGGGACTAGTGTCAGGCCAACCAGCGCCGGTGTGTGTGCTGAGGCAGGAGCGGTCGGCATGACGAGTCATCGCGGATCCACCGGCCTTCAAGGCATTGTGGACTGGACGAAGTTCGCTGCGCCTCAGGACGTTCCCCACTGGATCTCCAAGGCATACGCAGACACGTATCAAGGCCCGCACGACGACGAGACCGCCCACGATCGAGGGTCGGGCGACGGCACCACTGCTGCTCCGGCGGTGACGCCGGCACTGCTTGCCGCGCACTACCGGCTTGGCCTGCACAGGCCGACCGGAGAAAGCCGAGTCGCCGTCTATCCGCCCGACGATCCGGGCGGGTTCGGCCCCGCGCTGCAGTTGGTCACCGACAACGGCGCGATGCTGATGGATTCGGTCACGGTGCTGCTGCACCGGCTTGGTGTGCCGTATGCGGCGATCATGAACCCGGTGTTCTTGGTCCGCCGCAACGCGGACGGAGATCTGCAGAGCGTCGAGCCGCGTACCGCCGAGAATTCGGCGGGCGGCGGCGTCGAGGAGACCTGGGTCCACGTGCAGCTTGCGCCCTCGGTCGAGCCCCAAACGTTGCAGGAAGCCGAACGCCTGTTGCCCGGGGTGCTCGCCGACGTGCGCCGGGTGGCAGAGGACTCGGCGGCGATGTGGGCGATCCTCAACAATCTGGCCAACGACGTGGAGACCAACGCGAACGGCCACTACCCGGGGCCCGACAGTGGCGATGTGGCGGCGCTGTTGCGCTGGTTGGCTGACGGTCATTTCACGCTGCTCGGCTATCAACGCTGCCCGGTGCGCGACGGACGCGTCTCGGGTGATGAAGCGACCACCAGTCTTGGTGTGCTGACTCGGCGCAAGAGTTCGCGCCCTCGGCTGACCGACGACAACGAACTGCTGGCGTTGGCGCAGACGGACGTTGCCAGCTACCTGCGCTTCGGTGCTTACCCGTACGTCCTCGCGGTCCGCGAGAACGCCGACGGCGGCGTCTTCGAGCACCGCCTCATCGGACTTTTCACGGTCGCCGCGATGAACGCCGACGTCCTGGAGATCCCGATCATTTCGCGCAGCGTCCGCGAGGCGCTCGACCTGGCCGACCTCGACCCTGGCCATCCGGGGCAGCTGCTGCTCGACGTCATCCAAACCGTGCCGCGCTCAGAGCTTTTCGCGCTCAGCGCCGAACAGCTGTTGGCAATGGCCAAAGCCGTGGTGGATCTCGGATCCGGACGCCGAGCACTGCTGTTCCTGCGCGCCGACCGACTCGAGTACTTCGTCTCGTGCCTGGTTTACCTGCCCCGTGACCGTTACACCACGGCCGTGCGCTTGCAGATCGAGGACATCCTGGTGCACGAGTTCGGCGGCACCAGCCTCGAATTCACTGCCCGCGTCACCGAATCACCCTGGGCACTGCTGCATTTCATGGTCCGGCTACGTCCTGAGGGCGCAAGCCAGATCGACGTCTCCGACGCCAACCGTGTCCGCATCCAGGCGTTGCTGACCGAGGCCGCGCGCACCTGGTCCGACCGGTTGACCACCGAGGCGGCCGGTGGCTCCGTTGGGCCCCTCGAGGCCGAGCACTACGCTTCCGCATTCTCCGAGGCCTACAAACAGGCCGTCACCCCGACCGACGCGATCAACGACATCGCCATCTTCAGTGAACTCAACGAAGATTCGGTCAAGCTGGTGCTTTCCGACCACAACTACGACGACACCGCCAGGCTGACATGGTATTTGGGCGGGCGAACAGCGTCGTTGAGTCAGTTGCTGCCGATGCTGCAATCCATGGGTGTGGTGGTGCTCGAGGAGCGGCCGTTCACTGTCACTCGGCCCGATGGGCTGCCGGTGTGGATCTACCAGTTCAAGATAACTCCGCAACCGACCATCACGCTGGCGTCGTCGGGTCCGGAGCGGGAAGCGACCGCGAAACGTTTCGCCGATGCGGCCACCGCGATCTGGGAAGGCCGCGTCGAGATCGACCGTTTCAACGAGCTGGTGATGCGTGCCAACCTGACCTGGCAGCAGGTCGTACTGTTGCGCAGCTACGCCAAATATCTGCGGCAGGCTGGTTTTCCGTATAGCCAGTCACACATCGAATCAGTGCTGAACGAAAACCCGGCTACCGCAGGATCGTTGGTCAGGCTGTTCGAGGCGCTGTTCGACCCGGCGCCTTCGGGTTCGTCGAAGAGCCGCGACGCTCAAGCCGCGGCCGCGGCGGTTGCCGCCGACATCGACGCGCTGGTGAGCCTGGACACCGATCGTGTTCTCCGGGCATTCGCCTCGCTGATTCAGGCCACCTTACGCACCAATTACTTTGTGACCCGCGAGGGTTCGGCACGCAGCCAAGATGTGCTGTCGATAAAGTTGGATGCCCAACTCGTCGAGGAACTTCCGTTGCCGCGGCCTAAGTTCGAGATCTTTGTGTACTCGCCGCGGGTCGAGGGTGTGCATCTGCGGTTCGGTTACGTCGCGCGCGGTGGCCTGCGCTGGTCGGATCGTCGCGATGATTTCCGCACCGAGATCCTCGGCCTGGTCAAGGCTCAGGCGGTGAAGAACGCCGTCATCGTGCCGGTTGGCGCCAAGGGCGGGTTCGTTGTCAAACAGCCGCCGCTGCTCACCGGCGACCCCGCTGCTGACCGCGACGCGACCCGCGACGAAGGCATCGCCTGCTACAAGCTATTCATCTCGGGGTTGCTCGACGTCACCGACAACGTCGATCACACCACCGGCAAGGTCAGCACGCCCGCACAGGTGCTGCGGCGCGATGACGACGACGCCTACCTGGTAGTGGCCGCGGACAAAGGCACCGCCACGTTTTCCGACATCGCCAACGACGTTGCCAAGTCCTACGGGTTCTGGCTGGGCGACGCCTTCGCATCCGGCGGATCGGTCGGCTACGACCACAAAGCGATGGGAATCACCGCCAAGGGCACTTGGGAGGCCGTGAAGCGGCACTTCCGGGAGATGGGCGTCGACACCCAAACCGAAGACTTCACCGTCATCGGCGTCGGCGACATGAGTGGCGACGTGTTCGGCAACGGCATGTTGCTGTCCAAGCACATTCGTTTGTTGGCCGCCTTCGACCACCGCCACATCTTCCTGGACCCCGATCCCGATGCGGCCGCCTCGTGGCAGGAGCGACGGCGGATGTTCGACCTGCCCCGCTCCAGTTGGGAGGACTACGACAAGTCATTGATCAGCGAGGGCGGCGGGGTGTACAGCCGCGAACACAAGACCATCCCGATCAGCGACCAGGTTCGCGCCGCCCTGGGAATCCAGGACGACGTCACCGAGATGGCGCCGCCCAATCTGGTGCGCGCAATCCTGCGCGCGCCGGTGGATCTGCTGTTTAACGGCGGTATCGGAACCTACGTCAAGGCCGAAGCAGAGTCCGACGCCGACGTCGGTGACCGTGCCAACGACCTGGTTCGGGTTAACGGAAACCAGGTGCGCGCCAAGGTCATTGGCGAGGGTGGCAACCTCGGCGTCACTCCGCGCGGCCGTGTCGAGTTCGACCTGTGCGGCGGCCGGATCAACACCGATGCGATGGACAATTCGGCGGGCGTGGACTGTTCCGATCACGAGGTCAACATCAAGATCCTGGTCGACACGCTGATCATCGCCGGCAAGATCGATCCGGGTGAACGCAGCCAACTGCTTGAGTCGATGACCGACGAGGTCGGCGATTTGGTGCTTGCCGACAACGCCGATCAGAACGACCTGATGGGCACTAGCCGCGCAAATGCTCCGAGCCTGCTGCCAGTGCATGCCGACCAGATCAAATACCTTGTAGCCGAACGGGATCTGAACCGCGAACTCGAGGCACTGCCCTCGGAGAAGGAGATAGCCCGACGGCTCGAGGCCGGTCTTGGGCTGACGTCGCCGGAACTCGCGACGCTGATGGCGCACGTCAAGCTGAGTCTCAAAGAGGAGCTGTTGAATACCGATCTGCCGGATCAGGAAGTGTTCGCGAGCCGATTGCCGCGATACTTCCCGACGGCGCTGCGCGACCGTTTCGGCCCAGCGATTCGCTCCCACCAACTCAGGCGAGAGATCGTGACCACGATGCTGGTCAATGATCTGGTAGACACCGCTGGCATCAGTTACGAGTACCGGATCCTCGATGACGTCGGTGTGGGGCCGGTGGATGCGGTACGCACGTATGCGGCGACAGACGCCATCTTCGGGATCGGGCAACTGTGGCACAGCATCCGGGCGGCCGACCTGCCAATTGCGCTGTCTGACCGGATGACATTGGACACCCGTCGACTGATCGACCGTGCCGGACGCTGGTTGCTCAACTACCGTCCGCAGCCGTTGGCGGTCGGCGCAGAGATCAACCGATTCGCCAGGAAGGTGGAAACGCTGACGCCCCGCATGTCCGAGTGGCTGCGCGGCGACGACAAAGCGATCGTGGAAAAGGAAGCCGGCGGATTCGCCGCGCAGGGCGCATCCGAAGATCTCGCCTACATGGTGGCGGCGGGTTTGTACCGGTTCAGCTTGCTCGACATCATCGATATCGCCGACATCGACGACCGCGAGCCCGCTGAGGTCGCCGACACCTACTTTGCGCTGATGGACCACTTGGGCACCGACGGTCTGCTGACCGCGGTGTCCGGACTGCCGCGCGGCGACCGCTGGCACGCGTTGGCGCGCTTGGCGATTCGTGATGATATTTACGCGTCACTGCGGACGTTGTGTTTCGACGTACTCGCCGTCGGTGAGCCAGAAGAGAGCGGTGAGGAGAAGATCGCCGAATGGGAGCACACCAGCGCGTCACGGGTGGAGCGCGCACGCCGGGAGCTGACCGAAATCTATGAGTGCGGCCAGAAGGATTTGGCCACACTGTCGGTGGCGGCACGACAGATTCGCCGCATGACCCGCAACAGCGGGCGGGGATCATCGGGATGACCGCCGGCGACGATGCAGAGCGCAGCGATGAGGAGGAGCGGCGCATAGTCACCGCGGGATTCGTTGCGGCTGTCCCGGTCCGATGGTCGGACATCGACATGTACCAACACGTCAACCACGCGACCATGGTCACGATTCTCGAAGAGGCGCGCGTCCCGTTTCTTTCGCACGCATTC
>DASQSQ010000371.1:0-2327 GCA_035642315.1 Mycobacterium sp. | reverse complement strand
TTTCGCCCGAAGGTGCACGTCACCCTGTGGAGTTAAGCGCGGCAACGATTCGGTCGAATCGGTGTAGCCGGTGATGAGCTCGTGGAGGCCGTTGCGCTCGGGTTCATCTCCTAGGTGGCCACGGCTTCGTCGTCGTCACGTGATGCCGGGGGACCCGACATCCGCATGTAGCCCAGTCCGAGTTGGGACACCACGGCGCCCTGGGCGCCCAGTCGTATTGTCCTCATCGTGGACTCCGCGCGGCTGCGGCGGCGGCCAGGACGTCATCGACCGACCAGGAGTCACCGGAGTGCTGCCCGTACTTGACGTCGGCGATGTAACCCTGGGTGGTGATGAGGAAATCTGCGACCAGACCGATGCGGCCGTTGGTGGCCGGGCGCAGCGGTAACGGCGCCTTGACGGTGAACCGTCGTTGGGTGGCCAGCCACGCGGCGCGAGGAACCGAGGCCATTGCGCCGGGATCAAGGACCGACCGCCAGGAGGTCCCGACCCGGAATTCGGTGTACAGCTTCTTGTCCGGGTCGGGAATGATCGGGAAGGGCACGTCGGGCTCGTTGCGCAGCAGTTCTTTTGCGGCGGAGTGGAACACGATCACTTCACGGATGCCGGCCGCGGCGATCTCGTCTTTGCGCAGGGCGAAGGATCGCAGGTGCAGGTTGCAGATCGGGCAGCCCGCGTAGCGGCGGAACTGCAGGTGGATCAGGTGACGGGGATCGGGGATAGAGACCGATTCCCCGGTCATGCCGGTCAGTTGTCGTGCGATTACGACGTCACCGACGATGTAGCGGTTCTTGAACGGCTCATTGGATCCGGGCGTATCTGAGGACCCTGCGTTGCCGGGTGGGTTGTTGTGTGACATGGGCGAACTTTCTGTGCGAAGCGAGCATGGGAAGCGGTGCGGGGGAGCCTATTTGGCCTTGGCGATAAGCTTTTCGAGGTGCTGCCAGTCGGTGCCCGGCGACAGGTTCAAGGCGAAGTACGTGATGCCCAGGGTCGCCAGCCGTTCATCCATCAGCAGTGACGCCGCCGCGGTGAAACGTCATGCCCGCGAACTGGGCTCAGCCGCCGATGACGCTGTCAGGCGCTGATTCGTTGGCTGCCCTGGTTGGGCTTCTCGTCGAGTGCCCTGGAGAGCAGGAAGCCGAACATCCTGGTGAGCACTGGGCGCGGAGTGAGGTACTTGCCCATGACGTCCATGACCTTGTTCACCGGCCCGGGCACGACCAGTGCCCTGCGACCGAGGCGTTTCAGGGACTTGGCGACCACTCTTTTCGGCGCCATCATCGGCAGGGGCAGTGCGCCGAAATCGATTCCGGCGGCTTCCTCGACGCCTTCTGTGTGTGTCGGTCCTGGCGACAAGTCTTGGACGGCGACACCGGAGCCCTTCAGTTCATAGCTCAGTGCCTGTCCCAGGGTCGCGACGTACGCTTTCGTCGCGGCGTAGTTGGCCAGATATGGCGCCGCCTGGTGCCCGACCGTGGACGCCACGAGAATGATTCCGCCGCGCCGCATCTGCGCAAGCTTGCGTCCGAAGTGGTGGGCCAATTGCATGGGGACTAACACGTTTAGTGTGACGAGATCCGCCTCGTCTTTCGCGTCGTTGCCGATGAACGGTCCGGCGGTGAAGACCCCCGCGCAGTTGACGACCAGGCCAACGTCGTACCCGCCGGTTTGTTTGACGAGCTCATCAACGGCGCCGGTCTGGGAAAGGTCGAGCCCCACGATGTGGACCTGGATGCCGAATTGCGTCCTCAACTCTGCGGCGAGTACTTCGAGCTTTTGTCTGCGTCGCGCCACCAGGATCAAGTCGAAGCCGGCGCCGGCCAATTGATGGGCAAACTCGGCGCCGATCCCAGACGATGCCCCGGTGATCAGCGCGTACGGGCCGTACTTCGAGTGCAAGTTCGTCATGCTCGGTTCTCCCTCACAGTGAGGATGTGGTGGTAATGGGTTGATTGATCCATAACTTCATCCTGACCAAGAAAAAATGGATTGTCAAATCCAGAAATGATAGGCTGGCGGGATGAGCCCAACGACAACGCGCAGACCTCGGCTGACGCCGAAGGGTGAGCGCACCCGGCAGCGCATCGTTGCCGCGGCGGCGAAGTTGATGTTCCGTGACGGCGTGGCCGGAACCACCCTTGAGGACGTCAAAGAGGAGGCCGAGGTGAGCAGCTCGCAGATCTATCACTACTTCGAGGACAAAAGTTCCCTGGTCCAGGCAGTCATCGAGCATCAGTCCGACACCATCGTCGGCGGCCAGGAGCCGATGTTCGCGCGCCTCGATACCATCGGTGGCCTGCGGGCATGGCGGGACTTTCTGGTGG
>DASQSQ010000370.1:0-2359 GCA_035642315.1 Mycobacterium sp. | reverse complement strand
ATTTGCGGTCGATGGCATACGAAAAGGTTCGCCGGCACTACTTCGGCCACGGGTGGGTACAGCAGCACACGGTGACCAGTGAGACTCAAAGCGGCCAAACCTGGGAGGCGGAGGCGTGCGTCGTGTTCACCGTCGTCGATGGACGTATCCAACGACTGGAGGAGTACATCGATCCGACCCAGTTCGCAGCGCGTGGGTGAATACCTGGACAGCGCAAACGACACACCGGCGATCACCACCTGGGAAGGGACCTGATCAGCATGGAAATCGCGACACTCAAACCCGCGGGCCAAAGCGGTTCGTTCTCGGTCGGCACGCGACAAACAGAGCGGTCGCTGGGCGATCTTCCCGCGGCGCACCTCAAACTGCTCGACGGCGCGGTGACCGCCAGTATGTCCTGCCTGAATGCAAACGGCACCATCCACATCAGCCCTGTCTGGGTCAGCCGCGACAACAACGAGATCCTCGTAAATTCAGTTCGCGGAAGGCAAAAGGATCGCAACCTTCGACAGCGTCGACACGCGTCACTGCTCTTCGTAGACCCCGATAATGCCTATCAATGGATGTCGATCCAAGGTGTCGTCGACGACGTCATCGATGAGGACGATCCCGCCCGCGGAAGGTTGGCGACAGAATCCATCAACCAACTCAGCCAGGTGTATCTAGGTGAATCCACCTATCCTCTCCGAGATCCCGACGGCACCGAAGTCCGTTCCCTGTACCGGATTCGGCCGACGCGAGTAGTCGTGTTTGCCGGCTCGTAGTCGTCCTTCCGCCTCGACAACGGCATCATCGTCGTTCCCGTCGGCCCGAGGAAACCTCTGTTAGGATAGAGTATCCCTCGTGCCGAGATCCAGCGGCGGCGATGCGCGGGGCCGATTGATGAAGACGGCCCGCCGAAGGTTCGCGGCCGACGGCGCCATGGCGGCGACGCTCGACGAGATCCGGCGCGACGCCGAAGTCAGCGTCGGGGCGCTGTATCACCATTTCCCGGACAAACCAACGCTGGCCGCGGCCGTCTACGCCCAAGTCATGAGCGAATACCAAACCGGATTCGTCGCGATGTTGCGCAAACACGGCACTGCCGAAGGCGGGATTCGCGGCGGCGTCGCGCATCACCTGCAGTGGGTGGCCGCTAACCGCAGCGAGGCGGCGTTGCTGCTGGGTGATCGACTGAACAGCGCGGAGCTGCGTGACTCCAATCGGGAGTTCTTCGCCGCGGTGCGCGACTGGTGGCGTCCACACCACGCCTACGGCGTGCTGCGGCCGCTGCAAGCCGGAATCACCGCAGCGCTGTGGTTCGGTCCGGCACAGGAATTCAGCCGAAACTGGATTGCCGGCGACGAACCCAAAATGCCACGCGGGGTGGTCAAGAGCTTCGCCGACGCCGCGTGGATGACATTGCGCGCCAACGATATCGAGGAGGACAAGAGATGAGCGCAGCAGAATCGCTGTATCAAAGGCTGGTGGCCGATGGCGATGATCCCGACGCACCACGACGGGTGACGGTCGAACACCGCGGCGATCGGGCGATCGTGACGCTCGACGAGCCCGACCGGCTCAACGTGCTGTCAGCGCCGTTGGTGCGGCAATTGCGTTGCGCGATCGAAAATCTCGCTGCTGACGGCGATATCCGCAGTGTGGTGCTCACCGGCGCCGACCCGGGTTTCAGCGCGGGTGGCGACTTGAAGATGATGCGGATGGCCACCGAAAACCTGAGCCGACCGGAGGGAGTGGCCGACGTCTGGCGCTGGATCCGTCGCGAGTTCGGCGGCATCGCCAGGCTTATCGCCGGGGCGGACACCATCTTTATAGCCGCGATCAACGGCCCCGCCGCCGGGGTCGGCCTGGCGTGGGCGCTGACCTGCGACCTCGCCATCGCCAGCGAGCGCGCGGTGATTGTGCCGGCCTTCGGCCGCCTGGGCCTGCTTCCCGAGGTCGGCACCAGCTGGGCGCTGACCCGTCACCTGGGCTACCAGGGCGCACTGGCCTACTACCTGCGCGGCGAGCACATCGACGCCCACGAAGCACAGCGGCTCGGCCTCGTGCAGCAGGTCGTCGCGCACGACGCGCTGCTCGCCACCGCCGAGGAATGGTGTGCACGCGTCGCGGCCATGCCGGCACACGCCGTGGCGATGACCAAGCCGCTGCTGCGAGCCGCGGCCGACGCCAGCTGGAACGACGCGGTCACCCTGGAGGAGTTCGCCGAACCGACCTGCTTCACCACCGCCGCGTTCGCCGACAGCGTGCACACCATGCTTTCCAAGCGGTGATTCGCTACGACCGGGCGGGGCGAACGTATTCGGTTACCCGCCAACCTGATCCACGCGTCGGCGCCGCCATCGAACAAGCGCTGCAC
>DASQSQ010000369.1:0-9606 GCA_035642315.1 Mycobacterium sp. | reverse complement strand
AGTCGGTCTCGGCGGGACTGTAAGGGCCGCCATTGGGGTGAAACGTCACGCAGCGATCCCACCAGCCCTCGTCGTTGACCGGACTGTCACACATCTCGGCAAATGGGTGCGCCGGCCAATCAGGATCCACGCATCCTGCGCTGGCAGGGGCCGCGGCGGTGATCAGCCCGCCCGCCGCCACCGCGCCAATTACTCCAGCGACGACGTATCGCCTCACGGTTCTCTCCTTCACGCCTTCGATGGCAATGAGACTACTGCCTAACTAAGGGTCGGCTGCCAGTCCCGCGACAAGGCAAAACCTCACGGAATGACGCTAACGCTGGTCCTAGCATGATTCGCTGCCTTTGACGTGATGATCCGGTGAAAACGGCAAAACGCATTAGCGGCATGATGTGATCCGGATGGACCCTAAATCCCAAGATGGTTGACCATACAAAGGACCGGACGTGACGCGCCTCCTGATCGCTAACCGCGGTGAGATCGCGCTCCGGATCATTCGCACTGCAGCCGAGTTGGACCTCGGCACAGTCGCCGTCTACGCCGAGGACGATGCCGACAGCCCGCATGTCCACGCGGCCGACGAGGCGATCGGCCTGCCCGGCGCCGGCCCGGCCGCGTACCTCGACCACGCAGCGATCCTGGCGGCAGCCAAGAAGTCCGGTGCTGACCTGATCCACCCCGGTTACGGGTTCCTCAGCGAACAGCCGGAATTCGCGCGGGCCTGCACGACGGCGGGGTATACGTTCGTCGGGCCCGATGCCGGTGCGCTCGAACTGTTCGGCAACAAGTCATTGGCCCGCAGCGCCGCAATCGCCGCCGGAGTGCCGGTGCTTCCCGCGACCGACGGGCCCAGCAGCGTCGAGGACATCCGTACGTTCGCCGCCGCCCAAGCCGGGCCGATCGTGATCAAGGCGCTGGCTGGCGGAGGTGGCCGGGGGATGCGAATAGTCCGCACCGCTGACCAAATTGACGATGCCTACCGGCAGTGCGCCGCCGAAGCCCAACTCGGCTTCGGTGACTCGGCCCTGTTCGCCGAGGCGCATCTCGCCGACGCGCGGCATATTGAAGTGCAGATCGTGGCAACGCCGTCCCGCGCGCTTGCGCTGGGCGACCGCGACTGCAGCATTCAGCGGCGTTACCAAAAGCTGGTCGAAATCGCTCCGGCACAGGGTATTTCCACCACACTACGTCGTGACCTGCACCGGGCCGCGGCGCGGTTGTGCGCCCAGGCCGACTACCGCGGGCTCGCCACCGTCGAGTTTCTGGTGACGGGTGAGCAATTCGTCTTCCTCGAGGTCAACCCCCGGATTCAGGTGGAGCACACCATCACCGAAGAGGTCACCGGGATCGATTTAGTCGCGGTCCAGTTGAGAATCGCCGGCGGAGCGCCGTTTCACCAGCTGAGGTTGCCGGCCGGGGTCGTCGCCGACGGCCAGGAGGTGGTCGGGGCCCCCGCCGCGGTGCGCGGTATCGCGATCCAGACGCGGGTCAACATGGAGAGCATGGGCGCCGACGGCTCGGTCATGCCCACGGCGGGCACCCTCACGGTCTTTTCGCCGCCGAGTGGACCCGGCGTGCGCGTCGACACCTTCGGCCGTCCCGGGCTGACGCCGAGCCCGCGCTACGACTCGCTACTGGCCAAGGTGATCACCCGGGTGCGTGGATCGTCGTTTTCCGCGGCGATGCGTAAAGCACAGACCGCGCTGGACGAATTCGGTATTGAGGGAATCCGCACCAATATCGGATTCTTACGAGAAATCCTGTCGCACAGCCAAACTCACGCAGGTCCGGTCACCACAGGCTTCGTCGACGAAAACCTCCCCACCCTGATCGGTGCCACGCAGTCGCGGCGCCAGGAGACCCGCGTCGCGTCGCTCGAGCTGTATCCGGGTGAGGAGGTGCTGCGGGCACAGTTGGCCGGCACCGTGGTCGAGGCGGCACCGGAAGGCGCGGAGTTCGCCGCGGGCGCGCAGCTGGTGGTGCTCGAGGCGATGAAGATGCAGCATGTGCTGACGGCGCCGGACGCGGTGCGCACGGTCCGGACCCTGGTGTCGCCGGGGCAGGTCGTCGGAACCGGCGACCCCCTGGTGGTGTTCACCCGTGCCGGTGTAAGCGCGGAGGCCGAAGGCCTTGGGGGGCTAGCCGACCTCGACCTGGACCGCGCCCGTGCTGACCTCGACGAGGTTCGCCGTCGCCACCAGCTCACCCTTGACGAGGGTCGTCCGGCGGCGATTGAGAAGCGGCACAAGCAGAATCGGCGCACAGCCAGAGAGAACATCGCCGACCTGGTCGATCCGGGCAGCTTCGTCGAATACGGTGCGCTGACGTTGGCGGCCCAGCGCAGCAGGCGCTCCCAGGAAGACCTGATCGCCAACACCCCGGCCGATGGCCTGGTCGCCGGGGTGGCGACAATCCGCGGAGCCGAGGTGGCCGTGCTGTCGTACGACTACACCGTGCTGGCCGGCACCCAGGGCATGCGCAACCACGCCAAAACGGACCGGGTCTTCGACCTGGCCGCCCGCAGAAAGCTGCCGGTGGTGCTGTTCGCCGAAGGCGGCGGCGGCCGGCCTGGTGACACCGACCTCGCCAACATCGCCGGCCTTGATGTGCCGACCTTCCGCACGCTCGGCGCATTGAGCGGCCAGGTGCCGTTGGTGTCCATCGTCTCTGGGCGCTGCTTTGCAGGCAATGCCGCCCTGGCCGGGACATGCGACGTGATCATCGCAACCCCGGACGCCAACATCGGCATGGGCGGCCCGGCCATGATCGAAGGCGGCGGACTCGGCGAGTACCGGCCCGAGGACATCGGCCCCATCGACGTACAGCGGCGCAATGGGGTCGTGGGCCTGGCCGCGCGCGACGAGGTGCACGCGGTGTCGCTGGCCAAGCAGTACCTGTCGTATTTCCGCGGCAAACTCGACGACTGGGAGGCCCCAGATCCGCGACGGGCGCGACATGTCGTGCCGGAGAACCGGTTACGGGCTTACGACGTGCACCACGCGATCGAATCGGTCGTCGACGTCGGATCCGTGCTGGAACTTCGGGCCGACTACGGCGTCGGAGCGGTCACCGCGCTCGTTCGCGTCGAGGGCACGGCGTTCGGATTACTGGCCAACAGCAGCCATCATCTCGGCGGGGCCATCGACGCCGAAGCCGCGGACAAGATCGCCGATTTTTTCACGCTGTGTGAGTCGTTTGCGCTGCCGATCATTTCGTTGTGTGACACGCCCGGCTTCATGGTCGGCCCGGAGGCCGAAGTACACGCCGCGGTGCGGCGGTTCAGCCGGCTGTTCATCGTCGGTGCTCGACTGACCGTGCCGTTCGGAATGATCATCCTGCGCAAGGGCTACGGGCTGGGAGCGATGGCGATGTCCGGCGGCTCCTTCCTTGCCCCGGAGTTCACCGTCGCCTGGCCGACGGGGGAGATCGGCGGGATGGGCCTGGAAGGTGCTGTGCGACTGGGATTCAGCAAGGAGCTGGCCGCCGTCGTCGACCCCATTGAACGCCAGAACCTGTTCGACAAGTTGGTCGAAGCCGCCTACCAGCATGGCAAGGCGCTCACCTCGGCCACTACCTTCGAACTGGACGACGTGATCGACCCGGCGGACTCCCGCGCGTGGATCACCCGGCTGCTGTCCAAAGATGAAAGGAGTCGGTCGTGAAAGTTGCCGACAAGGTCGCCATCGTCACTGGCGGCGGCAACGGCATCGGCGGTGCGTTGGCCGCCAAGCTGGCGCAACAGGACGCGCGCGTGCTCGTTGCCGACCTGGACGCCGATGCCGCGCGCGCGGTCGCTGACGGGATCAATGCCGAGCGGCCCGGCGCGGCAATCGCTGCCGGTGCTGATGTCGCCGACACCGCACAGATCCAGCGGTTGATCACGCTCGCGGAAAGCGGATTCGGCCCTGTCGACCTGTATTTCGCGAATGCGGGCATCACCGGCGTCGTTGGCTTGGACGCCACCGAGAAGGAGTGGGACCGGTCTTTCGACGTCAACGTGCGGGCACATATCCGCGCTGCGCAATTGTTGATACCCGGTTGGGTCGAGCGCGGCGAGGGTTACTTCATCAGCACCGCGTCGGCGGCAGGACTGCTGACCCAACTCGGATCAGCGACCTACGCGGTGACCAAGCACGCCGCTGTCGGTTTCGCCGAATGGCTGAACATCAGCTACGGCGACCAAGGGGTGAGGGTGAGCTGTCTGTGCCCGATGGGGGTGAACACCAAGCTGTTGTATGAAGGCGAGCAGTCCGGTCACCCGCTCGGCGACCTGGCCACCCGAGCCGTCACCACCGCGGGCGAGGTGCTGGAGCCGGCGGACGTCGCCGACAGCGTGCTGGCAGCGATCGAAGAGGAGCGGTTCCTGATCCTCCCGCACGCGGCCGTGCTGGACATGTACCGGCAAAAAGCCACCGACTACGACCGCTGGCTGGGCGGCATGCGCCGCTACCAGCGCAGCCTGCAAGGAGAAACGCTATGACCGCATCGAACCTGAGCGGCCGAACCGCGATCATCACCGGTGCCTCGCGGGGTATCGGGCTGGCCATCGCGCAGCGGCTGGCCGCAGATGGCGCCAACGTGGTGCTCACCGCCCGTAAGCAGGAAAGCGCCGACGCCGCGGCCGAACAGGTCAACGGCAGCGCGATCGGCGTGGCCGCGCACGCTGTTGACCAGGACGCCGCCAAACGCTGCGTCGAGAAGACGATCGACCGCTTCGGCAGCATCGACATCCTGGTCAACAACGCCGGCACGAACCCGGCGTACGGCCCGCTGATCGAGCAGGACCACGCCCGGTTCGCCAAGATCTTCGAGGTCAACTTGTGGGCGCCGCTGCTGTGGACGTCGCTCGCGGTGAAGGCCTGGATGGGCGAGCACGGCGGTGCCATCGTCAACACCGCTTCGATCGGCGGCATGCATCAGAGCCCGCACATGGGCTTGTACAACGCGACGAAGGCCGCGCTGATCCACGTCACCAAGCAACTGGCGCTGGAACTTTCACCGCGGGTCCGGGTGAATGCTATCTGCCCGGGCGTGGTTCGCACCAGGCTCGCCGAGGCGCTGTGGAAGGACCACGAAGAGCTCCTGTCGGCGTCGACCGCACTGGAACGCGTCGGCGAGCCGCCCGACGTCGCAGCCGCAGTCGCCTTCCTGGTGTCGGACGAGTCGAGCTGGATCACCGGCGACACCATGGTGATCGACGGGGGTCAGGTACTGGGCAACGCGGCGGGATTCCGATGAGCGTCAACGAGCAAGCGATCGCCGAGGATCTGCGCGCCCGGGTGCGGGCGCTGCTCGACGGGCACGACCCGGCGACCAGTGATCCGCACGATTTCCTGGCGGCGCGGTTCGACGCCGGCCTGGCGTGGGTGTACTTCCCGCGCGGCTCCGGCGGACTGGAGCTGCCGCGAGGCTTTCAGTCGCAGGTCGAGGCGGATCTCGCCGCGGCGGGCGCGCCGCCGGGAGGCGGACCGCACAATGGCATTGGGATGGGCATGGCGGCGCCGACCATTGTCGCGTTTGGCACCGCGGAGCAGCAGCGAAAGTTTCTGCGGCCGTTGTTCACCGGGGAGCACTTCTACTGTCAGTTGTTCAGTGAGCCCGGTGCCGGATCCGACCTCGCCGGGGTATCCACCCGCGCGGTGCGCGACGGTGACGATTGGATCGTCAATGGACAGAAGGTGTGGACGTCGAGCGCGCAGAAAGCACAGCGGGCGATCCTGGTCGCACGGACCGACCCGAACGTTCCCAAACATCAAGGGCTGACCTATTTCGTGTGTGACATGACCGACCCCGGCGTCGAGGTCCGTCCGCTGCGGCAGATCACCGGTGAAGCCGAGTTCAACGAGGTGTTCCTGACCGATGTCCGGGTACCTGACGCGAACAGGCTCGGCGCCGAGGGCGGCGGCTGGAAAGTCGCGACCACCACGCTCAACAACGAACGCGTTGCCATCGGGTCGATGGCCGGGACCGGCCGCGAAACCGGAATGATCGGTAAGGTCGCCGAGGCCTGGCGGGCCGAACCGCAACTGCGCAATCCGGCGATGCACGACGAGCTGATGCGGCTGTGGGTGGACGCCGAGGTCGCCCGGCTGACCGCGCTGCGACTGCGCCAGCGGCTCACCGCCGGTCAGCCCGGACCCGAGGGTGCCGGACTGAAGGTGACGTTTGCCCGTCTCGCCCAGGCGATTTCGGGCTTCGAAATCGAGTTGCACCCCGAATACGGTCTGCGTTACGACGATTGGACCATGCGTCAACCTGAAGGCGTTGACTTCACCGGGCGTGAGCCCGGGTACCGCTACCTGCGGGCCAAGGGCAACTCGATCGAGGGCGGCACGTCGGAGATCCTGCACAACACGATCGCCGAGCGCATCCTCGGACTGCCGCCCGAGCACCGGGTCGACAAGGACGTCGCATTTAAGGATCTGGCACGATGAGCGATCTGCTGTACTCCGACACCGAAGAAGCATTGCGGGACAGCGTGCGTCGACTGTTCGCCGATCGGTGCCCGCCCGAATCGGTGATGACCGTCTACGACCCTGCACCGCAAGACTTTTCCAACGTGTGGCATGCTCTGGCCGCCGATCTCGGCATGGCCGGTCTGTTGGTGCCCGAGCAACTTGGCGGCGCGGGCGCGAGTGCCCGAGAGGCGGCCGTCGTGATGGAAGAGATCGGCCGAGCCGTCGCGCCGGTGCCGTTTCTGTCCAGCGCGGTGCTGGCCACCGTCGCCCTGCTTGAAGCGGGCGACACCGAGACGCTTTCGGGGTTAGCGGCGGGTTCGCTCACCGCTGCGCTGGCGGTGCCGCTGTCCACTGCGCCGGGTGACGCGGTAGCCGGTGTCGGCGTCGCCGGTGACGGGCTGACCGGACGGGTCACCAGTGTGGCCGGCGCGAGCGAAGCCGACGTGCTGGTGGTGCCGGTGGCCGGACCCGACGGGCTGGAGTTGCACACCGTTGCCCGCGAGGCGGCGGGCGTCGCCGTATCGCCGTTGCTCACTCTCGACATGACCAGACCCCTTGCGGACGTTGAGTTTTCTTCGGCTGCGTCGTCGCGGGTCGGTACTGCATCCGCCGAGGCCGCGGTCCGGGCGGCACTGGAGACGGGTGTGGCCCTGCTCGCGTCCGAGCAGCTTGGCATCGCGCAGTGGTGTTTCGACACCACACTGGATTACACCAAGCAGCGCAAGCAGTTTGGCCGGGCGATCGGTTCCTACCAGGCGATCAAGCACCGGCTGGCGGATCTATGGATCGAAGTCAATTCCCTTGCACCAGCAGCCCGATATGCCGCCGACACCTGCGCTCGCCAAGACGACGACGCACCGATAGCCGCGGCCGTCGCGCAGGCCTACTGCAGCGATGCGGCCGTGCACGCCGCCGAAGAATGTGTGCAGCTGCACGGCGGCATCGGAATGACGTGGGAATATCCGGCGCATCTGTACCTCAAGCGGGCCAAGAGCGATCAGCTGGCGTTCGGCACCGCCTACCGCCACCGCGCCCGCTTGGCTGACTTGGTCGACCTGCCGGCGTCGTAACGAAAAGGAGTTCAACAGTGGAGAAGCGCATTCTCGGCGACAACCTCGAGGTTTCGGCAATCGGACTGGGCTGCATGGGAATGAGCCGCGGCTTCGGACCGTCCGGATCCAGAGACGACATGATCGCAGTGGTTCGCGCCGCCGTCGACCGCGGTGTCACCTTCTTCGACACCGCCGAAGCCTACGGGGACAACGAAGAACTGGTCGGCGAAGCCCTAGCGCCGTTCGCGGGGCAGGTGGTGATCGCGACCAAGTTCGGCTTCAAATTCGGCGCAGACGGCAACATCGCGGGACTGGACAGCCGGCCCGAACACATCAAAGAGGTTGCCGACACGTCGCTGCGACGGCTCGGCGTGGACAGCATCGACCTGCTCTACCAGCACCGGGTGGACCCAGACGTTCCCATCGAGGACGTGGCCGGAACGGTCAAGGAGCTGATCCACGACGGCAAGGTGAAGCACTTCGGGATGTCGGAGGCGCCGGCGGAGATCATTCGTCGCGCTCACGCTGTGCAGCCCGTGACGGCCCTGCAAAGCGAATACTCGCTGTGGTGGCGGGAACCCGAGACCAAAGTACTGCCGACGCTGGCCGAACTCGGTATCGGTTTCGTGCCGTATAGCCCGCTGGGCAAGGGCTTTCTCACCGGAAGCATTGGCGAGAACACACAATTCGACAGCTCCGACATCCGCAACAGCATTCCGCGCTTTGCCGCCGATGTGCGCGAAACCAACCGCGCCGTGGTCGACCTACTGCAAACGATCGCGGCCCGCAAGGGCGCGACACCGGGCCAAATCGCGTTGGCCTGGCTGCTCGCTCAGCAACCGTGGATCGTGCCGATCCCCGGGACCCGGCGCCTGGAGCGCCTCGAGGAAAACCTCGGAGCGGCCGAGGTCGAATTGACGGCCGACGATCTGCGTGAAATCGATGACGCCGCAGCGCATATCGAGGTGCAGGGCGCGCGCTATCCCGACTTCATGAAGCGGTTGATCGGCCGCTGACTTCCCGGGCCACCTCGCCGTACCGCTCGATGCGGTCCTGGTCGTTCAGCGCGTTGTAGAGGGCAAGCCGGGCCGCGATGGCGCCGTACTTCTCGGTCAGCGCATCAGCTAGGCCGTCCCAGGTCGACTCGGTGGCGAAAACGGCGATGTGCTCGTCGCTGATCTGGGCCGCCATGCCGGCGAAGTCGCCGGCCTTTTGCTTCTCGCGAATCCGGGCGGTCGTCCCGTCGAACCCCGCCTCGTCCCAGATGAACGCGTAGTTGGGTGTGCTCCCGTAGAAGCTCATGCTGGCCCGCACGAGTTCTCGTTCCTTGTCCCGCTCTTCGTCGCTGTCGCCGACGATCGTCATCACCGGCACGATGAAGGCGACGTCGGAGGCCGAACGTCCTGCTTTCGCCGCGCCTTTGGCTACCTCCGGAACGGCATGACGGGTGAGGTAGCCGGGCTCGCCGAGCGGATGGATGTGCACCCCGTCGGCCACCTCCCCGGCCATGCGCAGCATCCACGGATTCACCGCGGCGATATCCACTTTGGGATCGGGAGCGTCGATGGGTCCCGCGCTCCACTGCGGCGTAATGAAATCGAGGTTGTAGAACTCGCCGTGGTGATCGAGCTTGCCGGTGCGAAACGCCGAGAAGCACGCCTTGACGGCAAGCACGTAGTCACGCAGCCGTGGACCCGGCCGCTCAAAGTCCATGCCATAACGCCGCACGACATGAGTGCGCACCTGCGTACCCAGGCCCAGTCGGAACTTGCCGCCGCTGCCCTCCTGAAGTTCCCACGCCGTGGCCGCCGTGACGAACGGGCTACGCGGAAAGGCCACCGCGACACCCGTGGACAACTCGAGCCCGGGCGCGGCCTGCGAGGCGATGGCGGCGTTCAGGTAGGCCGTGCGGGCGGTCTCGGTGAACAACAGACCGGAGAATCCCGCCGATTGGGTTCGGCGGGCAAGGTCGCCGATCTGGCCCAGTGGTGCCGGGGTCGTCATCGCGTCTACGTGCATGGCGCAACCGAGTCAGCCCAGGTGGGCCCCGAAGAACTCCCGCATCGCGTTCCAGTGCCGGTCGGCTGCGGCGGCGT
>DASQSQ010000368.1:0-2946 GCA_035642315.1 Mycobacterium sp. | reverse complement strand
CTTGTCCAGCTCACTGCTTTTCACGGTGGTGGGGTTAACCGGTCGACCGACGATCAGACGAGCCGACGCCAGGTTCAGCACCGGGTGCAGCTGATCGCCAACCTTCACGTACAACGCGGCGGTCGACCGGTCGGCCAGCACCGGGTTGTTGGCCGTCGACCCATTCGGACGGATCAGCGAGAACACAAAGCAGCCCACCAGCGCGGTGATCAGCATCAGCACGCCCATCAGCACCGCACGCGTCTGGGTGCGCAACGGGTCGACCAGCATCCGCGTGTCGTGCAGGGCGACGCCAGACGCGATGCGGCGCATCACAAATCGCCAGCCGGTCACCTGGTGGCGGGTGACAAAGCCGCGGCGGTAGACCACCTTGTCGGGATTGTCGTTGACCGGGGTGCGCGACGCGAACGAGCGCCGGTCGCCCCCCGGCTCTGGATTAGTCATGAGCGCTGCTCCTCCGCATCGCTTCGCTCTGCATCGTCGTCAGCGCGGTCAGGGGGTGCCCCCACTGCATCGTCGTCACCGCGGTCAGCCGGCATCTCCAGGCGAAGGCCTTCCAGTAGCCCCGGCACCGTATTGGCGAGATCTGCGGCGGTGATCGTCACGAGCTCCTCGTCGGTGAATTCGCCGGTCTTTGCATGTTCGCTATGGTCTAACCGGAATTCCCGTTCCTCTTCTGACTTTTCGACGACGTTGCGGACGAACCGGCCGTTGCCCGCGATATCCAGGCCGCGGCGTTCTACCCCCGCGGTGTCGGGTTTGGTGATGTTGGCCAGGTGGGCGAACAAGCCTTCCAGGTCGGCCAGCGCGGGCTGCTCGAAGGCGCTGTCGCGTTTTGTCGCCATGAAGTTCGCGATCTCGATCAGCTCGGCCGGTTGGTATGACGGGAAGTCGATGGTGCGAGTGAACCGCGACCGCAGACCTTGGTTGGTGTCCAGGAACCGATCCAGGTCGGCGCGGTACCCGGCGATGATGACCACCAGCCGGTCGCGGTCGTTCTCCATCCGGGCCAGCAGGGTGTCAATGGCCACCAGCCCGAAGTCGTTTTTGGCGCCGGTGGCAACCAGGGCGTAGGCCTCGTCGAGGAACAGCACGCCGTCCAATGCGCTGTCGATCATCGCGTTGGTCTTGGCCTCGGTTTCCCCGATGTGCTGGCCGATCAAGTCGGCGCGGTGCACCTCTTTGATGTTCTCTTTCTTCAAAAGGCCCAGGCCACAATAGATTTTCGCGACGACGCGGGCGATGGTCGTCTTGCCGGTTCCGGGCGGCCCGGTGAACACGAGGTGGTGGGTACGCTGCGCGACCTCAAGACCCCGCTCCTTGCGCACCAATTCCATTGCCACCGCGCTCTTTAGCCGCGCAACCTGGTCTTTGACTTTTTCCAGACCGATGAACTCATCGAGCTCGCGTTCTGCCTCGTGCAGCAACACGGCCTTGCGCTCCTGGGCTCCGGGGTCGACGAAATCGCCGGGCTTGGGTTCGGTGGCCGGGTCCCACGGGTCGATGCGGGCATCAATACGGTCTGCGGTGGTGGGCACGATCCCGAAGCTGGAATCCGTAAGCGCCTCTTCGACTTGCGCGTTCTCCGGGTTGGCGGCGTAGAGGTCCTGCAGCACCTCGCGGGCGGTGTCCTCGTCGCCGTCGGCGCGCAGCGCCAGCGCCTTGGCCAGGCCGCCGTCCACCGCGGCCACGGCGACCGGGCCGTCGGGTTCCTCTAGATATGACAGTGCCGCGGCATTCATACCCAGCCGTGCCAGCGCGATCCCCAGCGCGACCTTGACCGCGTGCCCAAAGTGCTCGTCGAGACCGGGGTCGTTGACGATCGGTGACAGCAGCTTGACCACATCCGCCCAGCGCTCAGCCCGGTATTGGACAGTGGCCGTGATCCAGCGGGCCTCCCGCGAGCTGGGCCGACGCTGGCTGACGTCGATGGCCAGTTTGTGCGCGTCGGCGAATTGACCGTCGGCCGCCAACGCCGCGGCGTAGGCGAGGTGGAAGTCGTCGGGTTCGGTCGCGCGGAACTGGAGATAGAGACCGCTGTCGTAGTGGAACCCTAGGGCGCCCGGCGCGAGTTCCACTTGACGCTGCAACAACCCTGCGGTCGCTGCGGTGCGCGAAGTCGCTTCCAGCACACGGGTAGTCGTGTCGCCGGCGGCGGCGAGCCCGACCCACGCGTCGCATTGCTCATAGGCGATCCGGGTGAGCGCGGTGAACCCGGACAGGGCGGCGGTCAGGTCTGCCGGACGCCGTCGCTCATAGACGGTCAGCCCCAGCGCCCGGCAGCAGGTCGCGAATCGGCTTGTGACGTCGTCGTCCACCCGGGCAATTGTCGGCCGGGTTACGACCGTCCCGGTGTCAGCGGTTTCCACGCCTCCGTCTCCCCTTTTGAACATAGTGTTGCCTAAGCTAACCTCGGCCGAAGTTAGCATTGCATAACTTGAGTGTCGAGACCATGGATACGGCTGGTTCGTAAGCGTCGACGGCCCCGGCGCGGAAGACCGCCCTCTGCAGTTCAGTCCGCATAACAGCCGTCTTGCGGGAGCCCGCGGAACGCCGGCGGGACCAAGAGGTCTCCGCCGGCGTTAGCGCGGTCGCACCGGCCGTTAATGAAAATGAGTGTCATTAGCAGGTCACTGTACGGCATGCTCCACTCACCGTTTGACGGCCCTCATCAATGTGTTGCGGGCGACCATCCATCCGGCGCGGGCAGCTGGCCCATCCGTTCCGGGAACCGGCCGGCCCACGTCGTGGAGGTATTCGGCCAACGGCGTCGGCTCCGCGGTCCAGCCATGCTCACCGAACCACTGGTCGGCCGGGGCGTGCCGCTCGTTGTAGACCAGTTGGAAGAACACCCGCCGGTCGCCCTCGGCAACACCCGCCCGCTCTTCCTCCACCGCGTCCGCATAGTCCTCGGACGGCATCGGCGCGCCGTCTTCCACGGCGACG
>DASQSQ010000367.1:0-4433 GCA_035642315.1 Mycobacterium sp. | reverse complement strand
CCAATCCGCACCTCTACGATCTGATGTTCGGACTGTCAACCCGGGGCGGTTACCGTCCTGCCGACTCCGCCAGCAAGGTCCGGGCCGATAGTTTCCAGGTGGCGTACGCCCTGCTGATGGCGGCCTGTGACCGGCTCGTGTCGAGTGGGCGGGTGCGAGCCGACCAAGACCCCGAAGCAGTCGCGCCTCAACTATGGAGTGCCGTACACGGATTCATCACCCTCGAACTCGGCAATCATTTCGCTCATTTCCGCGATCCCGTCCGTCAAGTCCTACAACCCACCATGGTCAACATCGCAATCGGACTGGGTGATGACCCCGCGCTAGCGCTGGCGTCCCACACCGCGGCGATGCGGGCAAGTCGCTAGCTCGCGAGAAGCCCTCTCCTGTTGATCACGGTCGCAGAAACGCCACGTCATCGACGTGCGGCATTCCCGCGGCACCAGGACGGAGTGTTACCTGCTTCGCTTCGAGTTCCCACAATGCGCGCTGAATGCCGTGGTCACGGAGAAGTCGTGCATCGACGATAGGTCCGAGCACACCCCGCAGTGCCGAGACGGGGCGCCAACGCGCAGGAACGGCTACGGTGCGTCGCCGTTGTTCGAGTCCGTTGACGATGGCGGCCGCGGCCGTCTCCGGCTGGATGCGTTTGACGACGAACTTCGGCATCGCCGAGAGGAGAGCCAGGACGTGCGGGTCCTCGTCGATGCCGTGGCGGATCATGTCCGTCTCGATAAGCGAGAAGTACGCTGTCATGGCTGAGGCTCCGTGATTGGCCAATTCGACGGCGAGGGCTCGGCCCGCTTGCTCGACCGCCGCTTTGCTCATCGCGTACGGAATCGCCCCTGCACCGTTGAGATAAGCGAAAACCGAACTTATCAGCGCGATTTGGCCACGGTTGCGGATCACGGACTCGATCGTGGCGGAGACCGTGTTGGCGACACCGATCACGTTGACCGACATCACACGGTTCACGTCGTCGATGGTCAGCGTGCGAAACGTGCCACCGCGTCCCATCAGGCCTGCATTGGCGATCGCGATATCGATGGGCCCGAACTCGTCCTCGGCATTGCTGACCGCAGCACGGACGGAATCGGTCGCCGTCACGTCGCACTCGACGGGGAGCGCTCGCCCCCGAGGGAGTGCCTGGGCTGTCCGCTCCGCGGCGCGAAGATCAATGTCGGCGAGGACAACCCGTGCGCCCCGTTGAGTCAAGGTGGCGGCGGTCGCGCTACCGAGTCCTCCGCCGGCGCCGGTGAGGAACACCACCTTGCCGGCCAGTGAGTACGTTCGGGTGCGCTTCAAAACACCCATCTACAACCCCTTCTGATCTGCTATCGGACAACGCAAACACTGTGTGCCCGAGCCGGTTATCGCTCGGCGAGGAACTCTGCAGCGATGGGTGCGAATTGTTCGTGGTACTGGAAGATGCCACCGTGCCCGGAATTGGGATAAATGATCAGCTCGGATCCGGCGATGCGCCGATGCAGGTCGTCGGACAGCGTCGAGGGCACCATACGGTCGTGGCCACCGTTGGCGATCAAGGTGGGCTGGGTGATCTTCGACAGATCCGACGGCCTCGACCGACCGTAGGCTTTGATCGCCTTGAGTTGGGTCTGGAAGGCACTGATCTTGATGTCCTTGTCGCGATCGGTGGTGCGTTCCTTGAGCCGATTGACGAATTCCTTGCCGGCACGCTTGCCCGCGGCGTCGCGGTTGAAGAACAAGAACTCTTTCGGGTCCGAACGGGTTAATGTGGCCCTCAGCATGTCCCAGTAGGTGACACCGGCGACCTTGTCCATGTCCTTGCCGCCACGGGGCCCGGTACCCGTCAGGACGAGTTTGCGCACTAAGTCGGGGCGCTTGAGCACCAGGTCCTGGGCGATCATGCCGCCCATCGAGAACGAGAACACGTCGATCTTGTCGAATCCCAGCGCCTTGATGAAGGTGTAGGCGTCGTCGGCGGCCTCTTCGATGGTGCGGGGCACCTTGCCCGTGGAGGCGCCCACGCCCTTGTTGTCGAAGGCGACGACGTGGCGGGTCTTGGCGATCGGGTCGACGATTCGCGGATCCCAATTGTCCAGCGTCGCCCCGAGGTGGACGAAGAACACCACCGGGATTCCGCCCTTGGGGCCGAGTTCACGGTAGGCGTAGGTGGTGTTGCCGGCAGTCACCGTGCGTGACGTTGCCTTCGCGTAGGACGTGATGACCGAGTCGTTTCTGGTGCTGCTCATCAGGTGCTCGTTTCTGTTCGGTGTGTGCGGGAAGGCCGCTGGGGGTTGCTCAGTCGGCGAGGAACTGGAGTACGTCGGAAACGAAGGTGGAGTGATGCTGAAATATCCCGCCGTGTCCAGAATTTGGATAAATCTTTAGTTCCGCGTCGGGGAGTCGGCGCGCCATGTCCGCCGACAGGGTGCTGGCGACCATCAGGTCGTTGTCGCCGTTGGCGACCAGGACGGGCACGGTAATTCGCGATAGGTCGTCCGGTGCAGCTTTGCCGCCGTTGACAATCGCCTTCAGTTGGGCCAGTCGCGCCTGCATCGAGATCTTCTTGTCCCGATCGAAGGTTCGCTCTTGGAGTCGGGTGAGGTATGCGGATGCGGCTCGCTTTCCCTCCGTCGTGCGGGGGAAGAACAGGAACTCGCGCGGATCCTTGCGCGACAGGAAGGCCTTCGCGTAGGCAACGGCGACGATCTTGCGCATCTCGTCGATCCCGCCGCCACCGCGAGGTCCGGTGCCCGCGAGAATCATGCGTCGAACGAGATCGGGGGCTTGAAGTGCGACCACTTGCGCGACGCCACCGCCGAGCGAGAATCCGATCAGGTCGACCTTCTCCAGTCCAAGAGCGCGGATGAAGGCGATCGCGTCGGCAGCCATCCGCTCGATGGTGGCCGGGACGGCGGATCCGGATGCGCCGACACCACGGTTGTCGAATGCGATGACACGGTGGTGGGCAGCGATGCCATCGATGACCCGGGGGTCCCAGTCGTCGAGCACCGCGGTCAGGTGGTGCAGGAACACGACCGGCACCTCGCCCTCGGCGCCGAGTTCCCGATAGGCGAACGCGACTCCATTGACATCGATCGTCTTGGTCGGGATGTCTTTCCAAGCGAGCATGGTCGGCTCTTCCGTGTTAGTCGATGGTTCGGATTGCATCGCGTCCGGTTGAGCATCCCCAACGCCACTGGGCAGCTGGAGCGGTTCGTGCAGCGTGTTCATCCTGGCCTCTCGACGTCCAGCTTGATATTACGATCATACTATTATGGATGTAATATCATTTGTCAAGGGTGCGTTTCCCAAGAACAGGCGGAGGTGAGTGCGGTGGCCAGATACGGCGCGGAGCACAAGGCCGAAACCCGTGGGCGCATCATCGAAGCAGCGGGCCGGCGACTCAAGCAGGACGGCATCGACGGGTCGGGTATCGCCACAGTGATGTCCGATGCCGACCTGACCAATGGCGCGTTCTACGCGCACTTCGATTCCAAGAGCGATCTCGTCGCGCACGTCATCAGCGATCAACTCGAACGGCAGCGCCTGAGTATCGGCGCGATACCGGCCAGTCGAGAAGCATTGGAAGACTTCATACGCGACTACCTGTCCATGGCCCACCGAGACGACCGCGCCGACGGCTGCCCCACCGCCGCGCTGCTGGCTGAGATCGGCCGCTGCGATGCCGCTGTCCGGAATGCATATTCCAAAGGGGCGCAGTCAATCGTCCAGGAGATCGCCGCGCACCTTCCTCCCGGGCGGTCGGACGCGAAGCAAACCCAAACCGCATTGGGCCTCTTCACCATCCTGGTTTCGTCCCTGCAACTCGCCCGCGCCGTCACCGATCCGGCGCTCTCCAACCAGGTACTAGCCACCGGCGTCCGAAATGCACTGCGCATACTCGACGACTGGGATTGACCTGCGGGCACCAGCCGCGCGCCTCACACCCAATCTTCGGACCTCGAAACCGGCGGAACGTCATCGAGAAATGATCACGCCTGCTGAAACAGCCTGCGGTCACGAACGTCGCCGTGGTGTCCTGTGGAGGTGAGCCCTTCAGCGTGACGTGACCTTGGTGACGTGGCCGACGGGATAGGCGATTGTCGGCGGAGGATAGATCGACGGCGACGGCCTCCGCGCCGAGTTCCCTTGCGAATCTGATCGTTTCCCGTATCCCGATGAGGTGCGAGTATGGTGGGACGCTACCGCCGCACCGCGCGCTGGGCTAAAGCGAGCGCGATCTCGCAGCCGATGCTGTGGGCGACGCTCGTGACGATTGCAGACTTCCCGGATAGCGACGGCTTTGGGTGTAGTGGTGAAGCTCACGCGCTACTTCGGAAAGTGAGAGCGCAGATTAAGGGCGAGGATGCGGTCGAGCATTCGGTCGGACAGCATTCGCGATAGACGCACGAGTATGGCAGCGTCGCGGCCGATGGTGTAACGGG
>DASQSQ010000366.1:0-2128 GCA_035642315.1 Mycobacterium sp. | reverse complement strand
GCGCCGGGAACGTTCAACGTCAATCCGTCGGGTTCGCCCCAGACGATTCTGGAGACGCTGATCAGCGCCAGCACGGGGCAGTACGTGAAATCGGGTCTGCTGGACACCGCCACCGCGATGAACATGTCGCCATACGACGTCCTGGTGGTCGCATCGCTGGTTCAGCGCGAGGCCAAGCCACAGGACTTCGCGAAAGTCGCCCGGGTCATTTACAACCGGCTGGCCGAGCACCGCACGCTGGAGTTCGACTCGACGGTGAACTATCCGCTGGACCGGCGGGAGGTGGCCACCACCGACGCCGACCGTGCGCAGCAAACACCTTGGAACACTTACGTTTCCGACGGGCTGCCGGCCACGCCGATATGTTCGCCCGGTGCCGACGCGCTCAAAGCCGCCGAGCATCCCGAGGATGGCGACTGGCTGTACTTCGTCACCATCGACGCGCAGGGAACCACGTTGTTCACCCGCGATTACCAACAGCATCTGGCCAACATCGAGTTGGCCAAACGCAACGGTGTCCTCGACTCCGCGCGGTAGGCGCGCCTTGTGAAAAAGGCGGCTGTCCTCGGTACGCCGATCGCGCATTCGCGTTCTCCGCAGCTGCATCTGGCCGCCTACCGCGCGCTGGGCCTGACTGAGTGGACCTACGAGCGGATCGAATGCGACGCCGACGAGCTGCCCGGCGTGGTCGGCGGGTTCGGGCCGGACTGGGTCGGCGTCTCGGTGACGATGCCGGGCAAGTTCGCCGCGCTGCGGTTCGCCGACGAACGCACCGATCGCGCCGAGCTGGTCGGATCGGCCAACACCCTGCTGCGAACACCGCGCGGCTGGCGCGCCGACAACACCGACATCGACGGCGTCAAGGGGGCATTGGGTGCAGAAGGCTCAGTGTCCGGCCGGGCGGTGGTGTCGGGGTCCGGCGGCACCGCCCCGGCGGCGATTGTGGCGTTGGCGGAGCTGGGGGTCGTCGACATCACCGTGGTGGCCCGCAACCCGGACAAGGCCGCCCGGTTGGTCGAATTGGCGGCTCAGGTCGGCGCCGCGGCCCGCTTCTGCGATCTCGACGGCGGCGCGGTTGCCGACGCGGTGAGTGGTTCGGGCGTGCTGGTCAGCACGCTGCCCGCCGATGTGGCCGGCCGGTACGCCGAGGCGTTCGCCGGCGCGCCGGTGCTGCTGGACGCGATCTACGACCCGTGGCCGACGCCGCTGGCCGCAGCGGTGGCCGCGGCGGGCGGTCGGGTGATCAGCGGCCTGCAGATGCTGCTGCATCAGGCGTTCGCGCAAGTCGAACAATTCACAGGGCTACCGGCGCCGCGAGAGGCGATGATCGCCGCTCTGGATTAGCCTGCCGCGCATGCTGATCACGGTTGCGTTGCTGTGGATGGTGGCGCTGGCCGGCTACGACATCCGGCAACGCCGGCTGCCCAATCGTCTGACGCTGCCGGGGTTCGCGGTGATCATGCTCGTCGCGGCCTGCTCGGAACACGGCCCGGCTGCCGCGCTCGGGGCCGGGCTGCTGGCCGTGGTCTATCTGCTGGTACATCTCGCGGCGCCGGCGGCGATGGGCGCCGGGGATGTAAAGCTGGCGCTCGGCCTGGGCGCGCTGACCGGCTGCTTCGGCGCCGACGTGTGGCTGCTCGCGGCGATCGGCGCGCCACTGCTGACCGCGCTGATCGGCGTGGTGGCCCGGCTCGGCTGGTCGGCGATCACGGTGCCGCACGGACCGTCGATGTGTGCGGCTAGCGCAGCCGCGCTGGGGCTGACGATGCTGTAACCGGTCGCAACCGCGGGCTCGGCGGCGTCGATCTCGGTAAGCGCTTAAAACCCCGAAGCAACTGGGCCCTCGCCTGGCGATGCTGAATAGAGCAGGGCAGTCGGTGACTGGCTGGCGAGCGATCTGTGCGCCTAAACTTCGGCCTGTGCAGCAGACGTTGCGAGTGGATACCGCTGGTGTGCAGACGATGGCCGCCCGCTGGGGCGCTTCGGTGGGCGACCTCGACGACACGGTAGCTCCGGCGGGACTGGGGTTGTCGTGTCAGGTCAGCGCGGCCGCAGTCAACGCAGCCCATGTTGATGTCGCGGCGTTCACCTCGGGGCTGGCCGCACGGGTGAGTTTGCGCGCCACTCG
>DASQSQ010000365.1:0-13303 GCA_035642315.1 Mycobacterium sp. | reverse complement strand
CGGCTTCAAGGGCATCGTCGTCACCCTCGACACCTGGGTTACCGGCTGGCGGCCGCGCGACCTGAGCACGTCGAACTTCCCCCAGCTGCGCGGGCACTGCCTGAGCAACTACACCAGCGACCCGGTGTTCCGCGCCAGCCTGGCACAGCCACCCGAAGAGAACCCGCAGGGCGCCGTGCTGCGTTGGATACAGGTCTTCGGCAATCCGCTGACCTGGGATGACCTGCCGTGGCTGCGCTCGCTGACCAAGCTGCCACTGATCGTCAAGGGCATCTGTCATCCCGACGATGCGCGTCGCGCCAGAGACGGTGGCGCCGACGGCATCTACTGCTCCAACCACGGCGGCCGGCAGGCCAACGGCGGCTTGCCCGCGCTGGACTGCCTGCCCGACGTGGTCGAAGCCGCCGACGGGCTACCGGTGCTCTTCGATTCGGGGATCCGCAGCGGCGCCGACGTCGTCAAAGCCCTGGCGCTCGGGGCGACCGCGGTGGGGGTCGGGCGCCCGTATGCCTACGGCCTGGCGCTGGGCGGCGTCGACGGGATCGTGCACGTGCTGCGCTCGCTGCTGGCCGAGGCCGACCTGACCATGGCCGTCGACGGGTATTCGTCACTGGCTGATCTCACTCCGGACACGTTGCGGCGCGTCAGCTAAGCCAGACCACCGGCGTCTGCGACCGTGAGGGCGTGGAGGCGATCCTCGACGAGTTCGACGACTTTTTGTCGCTGCAACGCGGTCGCTCGGCGCACACCCGTCGCGCCTACCTGGGCGATCTGCGGTCGTTGTTCGCGTTCCTGGACGAACGCGCACCCGGTGCGGGCCTGCGTGGGTTGAGCCTGCCGGTGTTGCGGTCCTGGCTGGCCGCCGGAGCAGGCGCAGGCGCTGCCCGCACCACGCTGGCGCGCCGGACCTCGGCGGTCAAAGCGTTCACCGCGTGGGCGCTGCGACAGGGGTTGCTGACCGACGACCCCGCGGCGCGGCTGCAGACACCGAAGACGCGTCGCACCCTGCCCGCGGTGTTGCGCCAAGACCAGGCCCTTGCCGCCATGTCAGCCGCGAAATCCGGCTGCCAGCAAGGTGATCCGCTGGCACTGCGGGACCGGCTGATCGTGGAGTTGCTGTACGCGACCGGCATCCGGGTCAGCGAGCTGTGTGGCCTGGACGTCGATGACGTCGACACCGGGCATCGGGTGCTGCGTGTGCTCGGCAAGGGTGACAAGCAGCGCACGGCACCGTTCGGGGAACCGGCCGCCGATGCGTTGAGCGTGTGGCTGGCCGACGGGCGTCCCGCGCTGGCCACCGCGGAGTCCGGGCCCGCGCTGCTGCTGGGCGTCCGGGGCCGGCGGCTCGACGTGCGTCAGGCCCGCACTGTCGTGCACCAGACCGTCGCCGCGGTCGACGGCGCACCCGACATGGGGCCGCACGGCCTCCGGCACAGTGCGGCCACCCACCTGCTCGAGGGCGGGGCTGACCTTCGATTCGTGCAGGAGTTGCTCGGCCACTCCAGCCTGGCGACCACGCAGCTCTACACGCACGTCACAGTTGCCCGATTGCGCGCGGTGCACGACCGGGCCCATCCGCGGGCCTGAGCGACGCGATCGCGCCTTATCAACATCTGTTCCATCAGTCCCACGGCCCGCGCAGTACTCGTTGTGCCCGCCGCCGAGCGATCAATGGCGCGTCGCCGCGAGGGAATCGCTCGAAGGCGGGCAAAAAGAGTGTCCGGCGGGCCAGAGACTGGTGTGGCGGTTGACACCAGCGTTACTCATCCGTGCAGTGGCTTGAGGCGGATGGGGGTTGACGCCAGCAACCCCAGCGGATCGACGTAGTCGGCGCGGGCGGCCGGGCCCCACATGGCTCCCCAGTGCAGGCACGCCGCGACCGGACAGCCCGGATGCCCGGCCAACAAATCGCCGATCACCGTCCCCGCGGCCAGCAGCTGGCCGACCCGCACGCCGGCCTGTACCGGCTCGTAGCTGGTGTGCAAACCACCCGGATGCGCCAACGACACCACTTGTCGGCCGGCCAGCAGCCCGGCGTACACCACGGTTCCCGCGCCTGCGGCATATACCGGCTGGCCCGGCTTGCCGGCCAGGTCGACCCCGCGGTGACCGCGGTTCCAGTCCGGCGCCGGGGCGTCGAAGGTTCGCACTACGGCGGGGCGCGGCCGCAGCGGCCAGTTCAGGCGGGTGCTATCTCCGCGAGCCGGGGACGCCCAGAGCAGCGCTGCGGCCAACATCACCGCCGCCCATCGCATATCCCCAGTCCACTGCAGGGCCGTCAACCGGGCCAGCCAGCACTGTGGACAAAGCACCTGCTGAGACCGTGTAAACTGCTCCCCGCAGCCCGTATCAACGGACTGACTTCGCGCGTCTGCACCGCTGCTCCCGTTTTACTAGGAGTTCGCACCGCATGCCGGGCGGTCCCGTTTAACAGCGGGTCCGGCATCGCAGCAGTCGCCAGGGCCCGGCTTCAGCCGATGCCGGGCGGAAAACCGACACAGGTAAGGCATAAGCATGGCCGTAGTAACCATGAAGCAGCTGCTCGACAGCGGCACCCACTTCGGGCATCAGACCCGTCGCTGGAATCCCAAGATGAAGCGGTTCATCTTCACCGACCGCAACGGCATCTACATCATCGACCTGCAGCAGACGCTGACCTTCATCGACAAGGCGTACGAATTCGTCAAAGAGACCGTCGCCCACGGCGGCTCGGTGTTGTTCGTCGGCACCAAGAAGCAGGCCCAGGAGTCCATCGCCGCCGAGGCCACCCGCGTCGGCATGCCCTACGTCAACCAGCGCTGGCTTGGCGGCATGCTGACCAACTTCGCCACCGTGCACAAGCGGCTGCAGCGCCTCAAGGAGCTCGAGGCGATGGAGCAGACCGGTGGTTTCGAGGGCCGCACCAAGAAGGAAATCTTGATGCTGACCCGGGAGAAGAACAAGCTCGAACGCAGCCTGGGCGGTATCCGCGACATGGCGAAGGTGCCGTCGGCGGTCTGGGTCGTCGACACCAACAAGGAGCACATCGCCGTCGGCGAGGCTCGCAAACTGGGCATCCCGGTGATCGCGATCCTCGACACCAACTGTGACCCCGACTTGGTGGACTACCCGATCCCGGGCAACGACGACGCGATCCGCTCGGCAGCCCTGCTGACCAAGGTGATCGCCTCGGCGGTGGCCGAGGGCCTGCAGGCGCGTGCCGGTCTGGGCCGCGGCGACGGCAAGCCCGAGGCGGAAGCCGCCGAGCCGCTGGCCGAGTGGGAGCAGGAACTGCTGGCCTCGGCGACCGCCACAGCGACGGCGCCCGGCGCGGAGCCGACCGCCGACGCCACTCAAACCGAATCAACCTCCACGGAAGGCTGATATGCCGAACTACACCGCTGCCGACGTCAAGCGACTTCGCGAGCTGACCGGCGCCGGGATGCTGGACTGCAAGAATGCGCTGGCCGAGAGCGACGGCGACTTCGACAAGGCCGTCGAGGCGCTGCGGATCAAGGGCGCCAAGGATGTCGGCAAGCGCGCCGAGCGAGCCACTGCCGAGGGATTGGTCGCGGCCAAAGGTGGCGCGCTGATCGAGCTCAACTGCGAGACCGACTTCGTCGCCAAGAACGCGGAGTTTCAAAAGCTCGCCGATGAGGTCGTGAGCGCCGCCGCGGCGGCCAAAGCGGCTGATGTCGACGCTCTCAAGATGGCCACTGCGGGTGACAAAACCGTCGAACAGGCCATCGCCGAGCTGTCGGCCAAGATCGGGGAGAAGCTCGAACTGCGCCGGGTCGCGTTCCTCGACGGCACCGTCGAAACCTACCTGCACAAGCGCTCGGCCGACCTGCCGCCGGCCGTCGGCGTGCTGGTGGAGTACACGGGTGATGACGCGGCGGCGGCGCATGCCGTCGCGCTGCAGATCGCCGCACTCAAGGCCCGCTACCTGACCCGCGACGACGTGCCCGACGACGTGGTGGCCAGCGAACGGCGCATCGCCGAAGAGACGTCGCGTGCCGAAGGCAAGCCCGAACAGGCGCTGCCCAAGATCGTCGAGGGCCGGCTGAACGGATTCTTCAAGGACGTCGTGCTGCTCGAGCAGCCGTCGGTGTCCGACAACAAGAAGACGGTCAAGGCGCTGCTCGACGAGGCCGGCGTCACCGTCACACGATTCGTCCGGTTTGAGGTCGGCCAGCAGTAGCATCAGCGGAGATGCGACACGTGCACGCGTTCGGTGACGATGCGCTCGGCGACCTGGACACGGTCGGTCTGGTCGACGCCATCCAGTCGGGTCGGGTAGGCCGGGCCGAGGTCGTCGAGGCGGCGATCACGCGCACCGAAGCGGTGAACGCCGCCGTGAACGGCTTGGCGTGTCGGGCATTTGACCGGGCCCGGGCCGAGGCGGCCGGGGCTTCAGGGCCGCCAAAGAGCGGCTTCCTCGGTGGCGTACCGACATTCGTCAAGGACAACGTCGACGTCGCCGGACTGCCGACGATGCGGGGGACCGACGCGTGGACCCCGCGGCCGGCTGACGCCGACAGCGATTTCGTGCGGCTCTACCTGGCCACCGGGATGACGCCGCTGGCCAAAACGCAGATGTCGGAGTACGGGTTCAGCGCCTCCGCCGAACATCCGCGACTCGGACCGGTCCGCAACCCGTGGAACACCGACCACACCGCGGGCGCGTCGTCGTCGGGATCCGGTGCCTTCGTCGCCGCCGGTGCGGTGCCGATCGCGCACGCCAACGACGGCGGTGGCTCGATCCGAATTCCCGCCTCCTGCAACGGACTTGTCGGGTTGAAGCCGTCGCGCGGCCGGCTGCCAATCGATAAGGAAGTCAGCCGGATGCCGATCCGCCTGGTTGCCAACGGGGTGGTCACCCGATCGGTGCGCGACACCGCGGCCTTTTACCGGGAAGCCGAACGCATCTGGCGTCCAGCGAAGCTGCCGCCGATCGGGGACGTGACGCGCCCCGGCAAGCAGCGGCTGCGGATCGCCGTCATCACCCGCTCACTGCTGCGGGAGTGCAGCGCCGAAGTGCGCGAGCTGACGTTGAAAACCGCCGGTCTGCTCGAAGGGCTCGGCCACCGCGTCGACCACGTGGAAAAGCCGCCGGTGCCCACCAGCTTCGCCTCCGATTTCTTGCTGTACTGGGGGCTGCTGGCGCTGGGCCAGGTGCAGATGAGCGGGCGCGCCGCCGACTTCGACCGCACCCGATTGGACAACTTGACCCTGGGCCTGGATCGGTTCGCCCGCCGCAATGTGCACCGGCTGCCACTGGCGCTCATTCGGCTACGTGGCGCCCGCCGTCACACTGCGCGCTTCGCCCAAACCTATGATGCGGTGCTGACCCCGACCTTGGCCCACGAGACGCCGCCGATCGGTTACCTCGATCCGACCGCCGACTACCAGCAGATCATCAACCGGCTGCAAGATTGGGTCGCGTACACGCCGCTGCAGAACGTGACCGGGGAACCGTCGATCTCGTTGCCGCTGGCCGAATCCGCCAACGGGTTGCCGGTGGGCATGATGCTTTCCGCCGATGTGGGAGCCGAAGTCCGGCTGCTGGAACTGGCTTACGAATTGGAAGAGGCCCGGCCGTGGGCCCGCATTCAGGACAACAGCTAGTCAGCTCCCAACGCAGCCAACATCCGTTTGAACTCCTGCTGCTCGGCCGCGGACAGCTTGGCCAGGACCCGGGCGTCGGCTTCCCGCACGGCAGCCTCGGCGCGCTTCAACAGCGTCCGGCCTGACCCGGTCAGCGTGGCCGGCAGCGCACGACCGGACGCCACCGACGCCGGCCTGGTCACCACCTGGGCGTTTTCCAACCGGTGCAACACCGTGTTCATCGCCTGCGGTGAGACGTTGCCTTCCCGGGAGAGTTGCGCGCTGGACATCCCCGGATTCATGGAAAGCATTCGCATGCAAACGAATTCGGGCAGCGTCAGACCGAGCGGTCTCAGCACCGCAGCTACCTCCGGTCGCAGCGTGGCGACCACCTGATACAGCAGGTATCCGAGTGGCGCGTCCTGTGTCGTACTCATGTCAATCATATTGACATATATCAGCCTGATTGATATATATCGGTTATGACTGAAGTGGAGAAGTTCGATTTCGATTTCGATCCGGCCTACCGTGGTGAGACCGCCGAGTTCGGCGCCGGCGTGCGGCCGCCGTGGAGCCTGGGTGAGCCGCAACCGGAGATCGCGGCGCTAATCGATCAGGGCAAGATCAAGGGCGACGTGCTTGATGCCGGGTGCGGGGAGGCGGCGCTGTCGCTGCATCTGGCGGCGCTGGGTCACAACACCGTTGGGCTGGATGCCTCGCCCACCGCTATCGAGCTGGCCAAGGCGGAGGCGGCAGAGCGTGGATTGAGCAAGGCCGCCTTCGAGGTGGCCGACATCTCCTCGTTTAGCGGCTACGACGGGCGTTTCAACACGATCGTCGACAGCACGCTGTTTCATTCGATACCTGTCGAGTTGCGCGACGGCTACCAGCGGTCGATCGTTCGCGCGGCCGCGCCCGGCGCGTCCTACTTCGTGCTGGTCTTCGACAGCACCGGAATGCCCGACGGCCCGGCCAACCCGGTCACCGAAGACGAGTTGCGCGATGCCGTGTCGCCGTACTGGGTTATCGATGAGATCCGGCCCGCGCGGATTCACGCCAATGTGCCCGAGGACAGCCCGATCGATTTCCCGGTCGCCGACCTTCGCGACGAAGGCAACGGACGCAAATCACTGCCGGCCTGGCTGCTGTCTGCGCATCTGGGCTGACCGCGAAAGTCGTTACTGCCCAAAGAGTTGGCTGAACTCCTCCAGGTGCGCGTGGACCTCGAGCGGTCCTTCGTAGATCGCGGCGGGCCCGGCGCTTTCCAAGACCGCGCGCGGGATGCCGCCGCTGAGCACCGCCGCGGTCGGAACACCGGCTCGGCGACCCGCCTGGACATCCCAGACGGTGTCGCCGAGCATGACCGCCGTGCCTGTCAGCCAGCTCGTCGCCCAGCAGGACGCGCACGAGCTCGGAACCTGAGCGGCCGATCAGCCCGAGGATCCGCCAGCACGGCACCTCCTTGTCGACGTCGAGAAACGCGTGATGCCACGCCACCACGTGGTGGAAATTGGAGTCGACCGACGTGCCGTCGACATCGAATAGGACGGCAGGTTTACCGACGGGTTGCACCATCGCAATAAAACCTTTCGGTTGAACGGGGGCAGGCGATGGGTACCCCGCAGACGACCAGATGACGCAGCGGCCCTAGGGGGCAATGGCACCAGGATCGAGAGGTTAGTCATGCCGAAAACAACACCGGGCGGCAAGCCCAAGCAGGACGAGTTGCCCAGCACGCTGCAACGCTCCAATGCCAAGGCGCAGCGGACGTTCGCCGAGGTACATGACGCGGCGGCCGACCAATACGGCAGCGAAGAACGTGCGCACCGCGTCGCCTACGCGGCGCTCAAGCGCAGCTTCGAAAAGGTTGGCGACCGGTGGCTGCCCAAGAAGCAAAAAGGCCCCTCGGACAAGCATGCCGAGCGCGGCGGCTTGCACAATCCGATCCCGACGGCTGAGGGCGTCGACGCCAACGCCAGCAAGAAGCATCTACTCGACATTGCCCGCCGGCTCGACATCCGCGGCCGGTCGACGATGGACAAGTCGGAGTTGGTCGACGCGATCATGAAGCACAACCGCAAGGTGCGCGGCCGCTGACTGATCGCCGTCGGCGGTCTAGCAAGACGGTGAGCCGATCGGTTAAATTTCTGGGATAATTGCTGCGCTCCGGTGATAGGCAAGGTTCCTACGAGGTAGGTTGCGATCGGGGCAACCAGCACACACACGCTGAGATTTGGTCGGTGGGGCGATGAGTTGTCCGGCGCAGCGGCAGCCCTCGGATGAAGAGTGGATCGTCGCTGGCCAACGCGGCGAGCTACGCATCAGGGCCACCGATGTGACGGATGCCCGTTTGCTCACCCTCCACGGTGAGCTGGACGCGGTTACCTTCGGCCCGTTACGCGACACCATCGTCAAAGCCGCGCTCGATGAACCCCCTGCGGTCATCATCGACGTCACCGATCTCACGGCTCGAGACGATCCGGCATGGGCGGTGTTCGCCACCGCCCGTTGGCAGATCGCCGAATGGCCCGATGTTCCTATCGGCTTGGTCTGCGCCCATGATTACGGCCAGAATGCGTTGCAGCGCAACGGCATAACTCGCCACGTGCCCGTCTATACGACACTGCAGACCGCAGCCGCTGAGCTGGCCGCCGACGAACTTCGCCGATATCGGCGGCGTGCCCACGCCGCACTGCCGGCACTGAAAACCAGCATTCGCCGATCCCGAGAACTCACCGCCCAGTGGTTGACGGAGTGGACGAGGACAGACTTCATCCACGCGGTGTCCATAGTCGCTACCGAGCTGGTTGAACTGGCCCTCGCGGATGCCCACAACGCGTTGTCGCTTCGAGTGGAATCCGACGGGTCGACGGTGGCGGTCGCGGTACAACACGTCGACGTGACGAGGACTCGGCTTCGAAAGTCCGTGGACGACGCGGTCTCGGGCCTCGACCTGGTGGCCGGCAACTGTCGGGTTTGGGGCAGTTACACCAGCGCTGCGGGAAACACTGTGTGGGCTGTGATCGGCCCGGAGAACCGTTTCTAACCATTCGCACGAAGCTCTGACCGGGCTGAGGCCGCTGTTTTGCGGCCGGTGCATGGGAAACCGACTCCGTGCCGGCCTGCCGCGACGGGTGCCCGGACAACTGACACGAATACCACGTCGCCGAGAACGGTCTCCCAGGACCAACCTGCGAATCCTCCTGAATTCTGGAATTCTGGATAAAACATTCGGCTTACCGGATGACAACGCTGGTTGCCGCCAGGTAGGTTAATGGCGCATCGGGGGGCGCCAGCAGATGTGAGCTGAGATTTGGTCGGGTGAAACGATGAGCTGTCCGGCGCTGCGCCAGCCCTGGGATGAACAGTGGGTTGTGGCCGGCCGACGGAGCGAGCTGGGCATCACGGCTACTTCTGTCGACGACGCCCGAATGCTGACCCTCGACGGTCTGCTCGACGGAACGACGTACGTTCCGTTACGCGACACCATCGTCAAGGCGGCGCTCGATGAACCTCCTGCGGTCATCATCGACGTCACCGGGCTCACCGTCCGAGACGATCCGGCGTGGGCCGTGTTTACCAGTGCCCGTTGGCAGGTCGCCGACTGGCCGGACATCCCCATCGGCATGGTCTGCGCCCACGAGCGAGGCCAGAATGCATTGCGCCGCAACGGCATAACCCGCTATGTGCCCGTCTATACGACACTGCAGTCCGCCCTCACGGAGCTGGCCGCCGACGAACTGCGGCGATATCGGCGGCGCGCCCGCGCGTCACTGCCGCCAGTGAAAGGCAGCGTTCGGCGGTCCCGAGAACTCACCGCGCAGTGGTTGGCGGCGTGGACGAGGACAGACTTCATCCACGCGGCGTCCATAGTGGCTACCGAGCTGGTTGAACTGGCCCTTGCGGATGCCGACAACGCGTTGTCGCTTCGGGTGGAATCCGACGGGTCGACGGTGGCGGTCGCGGTACAACACGTCAACATGGCCAGAACTCGGCTTCGAGAGTCCGTCGCTGACGCGGTCTCGGGCCTGGATCTCGTCGCTGCGAATTGTCGGGTTTGGGGCAATTACACGAGTGCGGCCGGCAACACCGTATGGGCCGTGGTCGGCCCGGAGAACCGTTTCTGACCATTCGCACGGACGCTTTGACAGGGCTGAGCCCGCTGTTTTGCGGCCTGCGCCCGCGGGTACTTGGCAAAGACGCGGCTTGCGATGGTTTGGCCCGGAGAGGCCGGGGCTTTGCGCGGCCAATGGGAGCAAACATGAGTTCAACCGACCACAGATCCGCCGATGTACGTCAACAGGCACGCCGGCAGGCCGATCAAGCGCGGGCCGCGATGGAGGACAAGCGTGACGGCCAAGAGGGCGGGCTCAGCGGCTGGGTAGCTGAGCGCGCCGGCGAATGGGATCTCAGCGGCCCGGACGAGACCGCGTTGCACCGTCAGAAGTTCTTCTGGAATATGTTGATGGACTACTGGTTTCGGATGGAGATCGACGGCTGGGAGAACGTTGGCGATCCGCCCGCGTTGCTGGTCGGCATTCACTCCGGCGCTCCGTTTGTGTGGGACGCCTGGACTGTCGGCGTGCAATGGTGGCGGCGCTTCGGCCAGGAGCGGCCGCTGCACGGCACGGCCCACGACGCACTGATGGCCATTCCGGGGATCGGCCGATACTTCCGGTCGATGGGCGTGTTACCCGCGGCGCCCGATGCCATCGCGGCCGCGCTGGCCGAAGGTCGCGATGTTGCGCTGTGGCCCGGCGGCGAGGTGGACTCGCTGCGGCCGTGGACTGAGCGCGATCAGGCCAACCTCGCCGGACGAAAAGGCTTCGTGAAGATGGCGATTCGCGCCGGGGTGCCGATCGTGCCCATTGCGACGGTCGGCGGCGCCGATGCCATGCCGGTGCTGATCCGCGGGGACCGGCTATCGCGGGCCTTGCGACTGGACCGGCTGTTGCGGCTGAAGGTGTTTCCCATCGCCATCTCGCTGCCGTGGGGCATCGCCCCTGCCGCGCTGCCGCAGCTTCCGTTGCCAGCCAAGATCAGGACTCGATTCATGCCGGCGGTCCAGCTTGATCATGACCCGGCCCGCGCCGAGGATGACGATTACGTCGAGCGCAAATATCTCGAGGTGCAGGGCAGCATTCAGCGCGGGATGAACGCCCTCGCCCGTAAGCGGGCATTACCGGTGTTCGGTTAGCGCTGGCCAGACGACCACAAACGACAAGGCCCGGTCCGTCACGGACCGGGCCCAGTCGTCTGAAAGATGGCCTACTTCTGGTGGGCCTGCTGGCGCTTCTCCGCGGCCGCTGCACCGCCACGAGCGGCTTCTGCCTCGGCTTCCTTCTTGGCGGCGTCACGCTGTGCTTGCGCCTTGTCCTGCTGGGCCTCGCCCTCGTGCTCGAGATCTTTGTTGCCGACCACGCTGCCGGCGGCTTCCTTGGCCAGGCCCTTGGCGCCCTCGACGACACCCTTCACAGCTTCCTGCGGCCCACTCTTCTTGTCGTCCGACATGGAGTCCCCTCCTCTTTCGCTTATATCGAGCTGACTTGCTCAAGACCGGCCGTTGGCTGGACCGGTTGCGGGCGCGACCAAAAGCGCTTCTGCTGTTGGCTTTTGCGCTCGACTACTTCGCGCCCGCGTGGAGGGATTCCCTTGGCGCGGTTGGCTCAAACGCGGGCACGCGGCGATCCGCGTGCGACTCGGTGCGGTGAAGTTTTCAGTGCAGGTGGAGACGGCTGAATTCGGTCGCTGTGATGCCGAACACGGCCTCGCAGGCGAGAGGCCAAGGGCCTCGACTTACGCAATCGCGTCGAGTCTTAGGACGCGCAGCCTGGCCATAAGGCAGGATGGACCCTGCTATTTGGGATAGCTGTCGCGGGGGATAGCTGGATGGCGCCCTCCCAGGCGAGGAGTCTGATGACAGAGCAGGAGCCGACGAGCCCCAACGGCGCCGATGCGTTTCCCCCCGACGGATATCCCGCTGGCGAACCGGTGAGTCGGCCCAAGTACACCCGCGTGGTGCTCAAACTCGGCGGCGAGATGTTCGGTGGCGGGCAGGTCGGGCTCGATCCCGATGTGGTGGCGCAGGTGGCCCGTCAGATCGCCGAGGTGGTCCGGACCGGCGTACAGGTTGCTGTGGTCATCGGCGGTGGCAACTTTTTCCGGGGCGCACAGCTTCAGCAACGTGGTATGGAACGCACCCGTTCGGACTACATGGGGATGCTCGGCACTGTCATGAACAGCCTTGCGCTGCAAGACTTTTTGGAGAAGGAGGGCATCGTCACCCGGGTCCAGACCGCGATTACGATGGGCCAGGTCGCCGAGCCGTACATTCCACTGCGCGCGCGGCGCCACCTGGAAAAAGGGCGTGTGGTGATCTTCGGCGCCGGCATGGGCCTGCCGTACTTCTCGACCGATACCACGGCTGCGCAGCGGGCATTGGAGATCGGTGCCGACGTGGTCTTGATGGCCAAGGCCGTCGACGGCGTCTTCACCGAAGATCCCCGAGTGAATCCTCGGGCCGAGTTGCTCACCGCTATCACTCACCGGGAAGTCATCGACCGCGGTTTGCGAGTGGCCGACGCCACTGCATTTAGTTTGTGCATGGACAATGGCATGCCGATCCTGGTGTTCAACTTGCTGACCGATGGCAATATTGCTCGCGCGGTCGCGGGTGAGAAGATCGGAACGCTGGTCACTACCTGACGGAGCTGCACACATGATTGACGAAACCCTCTTCGATGCCGAAGAGAAGATGGAGAAAGCCGTGTCGGTGGGTCGCGACGACCTGTCGACCATCCGGACCGGTCGGGCCAACCCGAGCATGTTCTCCCGCATCGTTATCGACTACTACGGTGCGGCCACTCCGATCACACAGCTGGCCAGCATTAACGTCCCCGAAGCGCGCCTCGTCGTCATCAAGCCTTACGAGGCGAGCCAACTCGGGCCGATCGAGAACGCGATTCGCAAATCCGACCTTGGCGTGAATCCGACCAATGACGGCACGCTGATCCGGGTTGCGGTACCGCAACTGACCGAGGAACGTCGCCGCGAACTCGTCAAGCAGGCCAAGGCCAAAGGGGAGGACGCCAGGGTCTCGGTGCGCAACATCCGCCGTAAGGCGATGGAAGAACTGCACCGAATCCGCAAGGAGGGCGAGGCCGGCGAGGACGAGGTCGCGCGCGCCGAGAAGGACTTGGACAAGGCCACCCATCAGTACGTGACCCAGATCGATGATCTGGTCAAGCACAAAGAAGGCGAGCTGCTGGAGGTCTAGCGGCCGCTCAGCAGATGATGGCCGTGGCAGACACTGATGCCGGCGCAGAAACCCCGGCCGAGGGTTCGGTGCAACAGCCGTTGGACAAAAAGCAGAAGAAAAAATCCCGGGCCGGCCGAAATCTGCCGGCCGCCATCGCCGTCGGTGCGGCCCTCGCCTTCAGCATCGTCGCGATCTTGATTTGGGACCGATACCTGTGGGTCCCGCTGGTCGCCGCCGCCATTGCGATGGCCAGCCATGAGGTGGTGCGCCGGCTGCGGGAGGCCGGCTATGTCATCCCGGTCATCCCGCTACTGGTCGGCGGCCAAGTCACCGTCTGGCTGACCTGGCCATTTCACGCGGTCGGTGCGCTCGCGGGATTCGGCGCCACCGCCGTGGTCTGCATGTTCTGGCGGTTGGCACTACAGGGCGCCCACCAGCCGGGCTCGGCCGGCGCCGAGT
>DASQSQ010000364.1:0-2041 GCA_035642315.1 Mycobacterium sp. | reverse complement strand
AGATCCGCAGCGAGGTGACCGACGCCCACAACAACCCGGTGATCACAAGCATCGTCACCATGCTCGGCGAGTCGTCAAACCCGGATACCGACGCAGCCGCGACAATTGCGGCAATTGCATCCATCCGCGGCGGAGCCTAGTGTCAGCCGGGACCATTTAGGGGGAGAGCCACACCGATGAGACGTAATCTCACGCCGCACTTCGACGACGTCCAGTCGCACTACGACCTCTCCGACGACTTCTACCGGCTCTTCCTGGACCCCAGCCACACCTACAGCTGCGCCTACTTCGAACGCGACGACATGACGCTCGAAGAGGCCCAGCTGGCCAAGATCGACCTGTCGCTGGGCAAGTTGGGCCTAGAGCCCGGGATGACGCTGCTCGACGTCGGCTGCGGGTGGGGCGCCACGCTGCGCCGTGCCATCGAACGCTACGACGTCAACGTCATCGGCCTGACGTTGAGCAAGAACCAGGCCGCGCATGCGCAGAAGTCGTTCGACGCGATGGACAGCCCGCGCTCCAAGGAGGCCCGCCTGCAGGGCTGGGAGCAGTTCCACGACGAGGTGGACCGAATCGTCTCCATCGGCGCGTTCGAGCACTTCGGCTTCGACCGCTACGACGACTTCTTCAAGATGGCGTTCACCGCGCTGCCGGACGGCGGCACGATGTTGTTGCACACGATCGTGATCCCCACCGCCGAGGAATTCGAAGAGCGTGAGCTCAAGATCACGATGTCAATGGCGCGGTTCGCCAAATTCATGATGGACGAGATCTTCCCCGGCGGCCGTCTGCCGTCGGTGGCGCTCGTCGAAAAGCATGCGGAAAAGGTGGGATTCGAGGTGGCCCGTGTGCAGCCGCTACGGCTGCACTACGCGCGCACCCTGGAGATCTGGGCGACGGCCTTGGAGTCCCGCAAGGACGAGGCCATTGCGGTTCAGTCCGAAGAGGTCTACGAGCGCTACATGAAGTACCTGACCGGCTGCGCCGAACTGTTCCGCTCGGGCAAGTGCGACGTCTGCCAGTTCACTTTGGTCAAGCCGGCGGCGTAATCACCGTTCAGCCGAAGAACATGTTGCGACGCCCGGCCAGCAGTTGGTAAAGCGTCTGCTGGATGGTCTCGCGGACCTGGTCGGTCAGCTCGAAGGTGACCATCGGGTCGTCGGCGTCGGCGGCCGCGTGGTGCGCCGTGGGGATCGGCTCGCCGAAGGCAATGTGCCACTTTGACGGCTGCGGCACCAAGCCGGCCGGACCGGCCAGCGGGCACAGCGGGGTGATCGGAAAGTAGGGCAGGCCGAAGAGCCGCGCCAAAAGCCTGATGTCGGCCAGCATCGGGTAGATCTCCTCGGAGCCGACGATCGAGCACGGCACGATCGGCGCCTTGGTGCGCAGCGCCGCCGCCACGAATCCACCGCGGCCGAATCGCTGCAGCTTGTAGCGGTCTTTGAACCGCTTGCCCAGCCCCTTGTATCCCTCCGGGAACACCGCGGTCAGTTCCCCGGCGGCCAGCAGCCGATGGGCGTCGGAGGTGCACGCCATCGTGTGCCCGGCTTTGCGGGCAGCCTCGCCGATCATCGGCAGGTCGAACACCATATCGGCGGCCAGTAGCCGCAGGTCACGATGGGCCGGATGCTCGTCGCGAACAGCGACCGAGGCCATCAGCCCGTCGAACGGCAGCACGCCGGCGTGGTTGGCGACGATCAACGCCGCGCCGGTCTCGGGCAGATTCTCGACACCGCTGACCTCGACTCGGAACCAGGACTTGAAGAAGAACCTCAGCAGCGGCCGCACGATCGCGTCGTTGAAATGCGGATCGAATCCAAACTCATCGACGCGGTAATCGCCGGCAATGCGGTGTCGCAGAAAGTCGGCGACGGCACTGACCTTGTGCGCCAGCTCGTTGCTGGCCTCAGAGGCTTCGGACTTGCCGCTGACGGCGCGCCGGTGCTCGTCGATCTCGCGGACGACGGCAGCGATCTGATCGGACGAAGCCCGGGTGCCGGGTTCGGAAAGCAGCGAGGGATGCTGACGAGACGCTTGGGTA
>DASQSQ010000363.1:0-6500 GCA_035642315.1 Mycobacterium sp. | reverse complement strand
GCAATCCGCCCGCGACTCGATCGCCGAGGTCAACCCGCTGGTGGATGTTCGCCTGCACGAGGAGCGGCTCGAACGGCACAACGCCGTCAACCTCTTCGAGCAGTACGACCTGATCCTCGACGGCACCGACAACTTCGCCACTCGGTATCTGGTCAACGACGCCGCTGTGCTGGCACGCAAGCCCTACGTCTGGGGGTCGATCTACCGGTTCGAAGGCCAGGTCTCGGTGTTCTGGGAGGATGCGCCCGACGGACGCGGCCTCAACTACCGCGACCTCTACCCCGAGGCACCTCCGCCGGGCATGGTGCCGTCCTGCGCCGAAGGCGGTGTGCTCGGCATTCTGTGCGCGTCGATCGCGTCGGTGATGGGCACCGAGGCGATCAAGCTGATCACCGGAATCGGCGAGCCGCTACTCGGCCGGCTGATGGTGTACGACGCGCTGGAGATGAGCTATCGCACCATCACGATCCGCAAGGACCCGTCCACGCCCAAGATCATCGAGCTGATCGATTACGAGGAGTTTTGCGGGGTGGTGTCCGACGATGTGGCCGAGGCGGCTGTCGACTCCACGATCACCCCGCGCGAGCTGCGGGAGTTACTGGAGTCCGGCAAGAAGGTGGCCCTGATCGACGTGCGCGAGCCGGTGGAGTGGGACATCAATCACATCGACGGCGCCCAGCTGATTCCGAAGTCGTTGATCAACTCCGGCGAGGGCTTGGCCAAGCTGCCGCAGGACCGGATGCCCGTGCTGTACTGCAAGACGGGCGTGCGCTCAGCGGAGGCCCTGGCCGCGCTGAAGAAGGCCGGGTTTGCCGACGCGGTACACCTGCAGGGCGGGATCGTGGCATGGGCCAAACAGATGCAGCCCGACATGGTGATGTACTGACCCGCTGAGGCCAGCCGCGTCCTCGTGTCTAGTCCCGAGAGTTCGCTGGCCCCGATTAGGCTAATCGCGTGACTGTCGAGCCGCCGCCTGAGCATGTGCTGTCGGCGTTCGGTCTGAGTGGCGTGCGGCCTATCCCGTTGGGAGCCAGCTGGGAAGGTGGCTGGCGGTGCGGGGAAGTCGTGCTGTCGATGGTCGCCGACAACGCGCGCGCCGCCTGGTCCGCGCGGGTGCGCGAGACGCTGTTCGTCGACGGCGTGCGGTTGGCCCGCCCGGTCCGGTCGACCGATGGGCGTTACGTGGTTTCCGGCTGGCGAGCAGACACCTTCGTTGCCGGTCAACCCGAGCCCCGGCACGACGAGGTGGTGTCCGCAGCGGTGCGGCTGCACGAGGCCACCGGCAAACTGGAGCGGCCGCGCTTCCTCACCCAGGGGCCCACGGCGGCGCCGTGGGCCGATGTCGACGTCTTTATCGCGGCGGACCGTGCGGCCTGGGAAGAACGGCCGCTGCAGTCGGTTCCGCCGGCGGCGCGGGCGGCGTCGCCCAGCGCGGACGGGCAGCGGTCGGTCGAGCTGATCAATCAGCTTGCCGGACTGCGTCACCCCACCAAGAGCCCCAACCAGCTGGTCGACGGGGATCTCTACGGAACCGTGCTGTTCGCCGGCGCTGCTGCCCCCGGGATCACCGACATCACGCCGTACTGGCGGCCTGCGTCGTGGGCGGCCGGCGTGGTCGTCGTAGACGCGTTGTCCTGGGGCGAGGCCGACGAAGGGCTCATCGAACGCTGGAACGCCCTGCCGGAGTGGCCGCAGATGTTGTTGCGTGCGTTGATGTTCCGGCTGGCTGTGCATGCGTTGCACCCGCGTTCAACGGCGGCCGCCTTCCCCGGTCTGGCCCGCACCGCCGCTCTGGTGCGTCTGCTCCTTTAGAATTCGTGGCGGATCTCGTCCAGGTTGACCTTGCCGTCGACGGCGAGAATTCCCTCTGCCCGAAGCAGTTCCAACTGCCGGGTGGTCAGATGCCTTGCGGGACGGCCGGATGCCGTGATCACCCGGTGCCAAGGCAGGTCCGATGAGTCGGTTCGCATGATCCAGCCGACAATGCGCGGGCTGGAAAGTTCTGCGGCAGAAGCGATATCCCCGTAGGTGGCGACGCTGCCGGCCGGTATCGAGGCAACCAGCGCACGCACCCGCTCGACTTGTTCGTCCGTCACCGGCGCCACGATCAGGACATCCGTTCTCTGATCAGCGCGGCGACCTCGGCCGGCTTGGCCTCGGCCACCATGTGATCGCAGTCAAAGTCGATCAGCCGAAAATCGGCGCCCAGTCGCTCGTGCAGGGCGGCGATGAGCCGCTCATTGACATACGGCGGCGACGTCCGTGCAGCACGCACCAACGTCGTCCCAATTCCGCTCGGCGGCAAAATGATTTCTCGGGCCAACTCACTCCAATAGGACATCATCGCGGGCAGGCTGATGCGCCAACCGTATCGCCCGCCGGGCAGCGCGACGAGGTGCTCGTCGATATCGGCATCGAGCACGGCTGGGTCCACATCCGCCCAAGAGCCGGAGGCCTTCTCCGCGCGGGCTTCCGCGACGTCCGGGTAGTCAGGGGAAGCCAGCATGGCCTCGGCAATCTCGCTCGTCCACTTGCCGTCCAAGCCGATGGCCGGGTCCAGCAGCACCAGGGCAGCCACCCTTCCGGGATGTGCAGCTGCCAGGTGCAGCGCGACTGCGCTGCCGAACGAGTGCGAGACCACGACAACGGGGCCGTCGGCGTGCTGCTCGAGCAGTTCAGCCAGCTCGGCGACATTGGCATCGATCGTCCACGGCGCCGCCCACGACGACCTGCCGTGCCCGATCAGATCGGGTGCGGCAACGGTGATCTCGGCCAGGTGCTGTGTCGCCAGCGGTTGCCAGCGCTTCCCGTGCCCGGTCAGTCCGTGGAGGGCCACCAGGCGCACCGGCCCGGACGGGCCGTAGCGGTGCACGTGCAGTCGGGTCACGCGTTGATGGTGCCAGTTCGACGTTGGTGCCGCATTGCCGGCCGGGCGGACTTGTCGGACCCTCGTGGTGTCATGCCGCTATGTCTTTCCGCTGGGGTCCCGAGGCGCGCGCCATGCTGGATCCCGGTTTGCGCGGCGTGGTGCGAGTGCTGGGCGGTCCGGGAACCGGTAAGAGCAGTTTGTTGATCGACGCGGCCGCTGCGCGCATCGCCGCCGGGGCCGATCCGGAATCGGTGCTGCTGCTGACGGGTTCGGGCCGGATTGGGGCACGGGCCCGCAGTGCGTTGACGACGACGTTGTTGCGCTCGCAGGAGCTCGGCCCGTGTCGCGCCGTCATCCGGGAGCCGTTGGTGCGCAGCGTGCACAGTTACGCGTTCGCCGTACTGCGGTTGGCGGCGCAGCGCGCCGGCGGTCCACCGCCTCGGTTGATCACTGCTGCGGAACAAGACGCGATCATCGCTGAGTTGCTCGCCGGGGAGATCGAGGACGGGCCGGCTGCGACGACAGCGTGGCCGGCTGAATTGCGGGCTGCCCTGGGCACCGTGGGTTTCGCCGCCGAACTGCGCGAGTTGCTCACCCGCTGCGCCGAACGCGGGGTGGACCCGCAGCGGCTGCAGCGGCTGGGCCGACTGTGCGGTCGCCCGGAATGGGCGGCCGCGGGCCAGTTTGCGCGCAGGTATGAGCAGGTGATGCTGCTGCGCGCCGCGGTGGGAACGGCTGCTCCACAGGCGACGACCCCGGCGGTCGGGGCCGCCGAATTGGTGGGCGCAGCGCTCGAAGCGTTCGCGGTCGACTCCGAACTGCTGGCCGCCGAACGCGCCCGGATCGGTGTTCTGCTGGTTGACGACGCCCAGCAGCTCGACCCGCAGGCTGCTGTGCTGGTGCGAGTGCTGGCTGCCGGCGCTGACGTGACGCTGCTCGCCGGTGACCCGGCTCAGGCGGTGTTCGGATTCCGCGGCGCTGAGCCGGCGGCGCTGCTGGGCGATGACGCACCTGCGGTGACGTTGACGACGTCACACCGTTGCGCTCCCGCGGTGGCGCGGGCAGTCTCTGCCGTCGCCGGCCGGCTTGCCGACGGCGGCGAAATCGGCGGCGCCGGAGACGATCCCGGTTCAGTCGACGTGCGGTTGGCCGCATCCGCGGGTGCGGAGGCGGCGCTGATCGCCGATTCGTTGCGACGCGCACACCTTGTCGATGGCGTGCCGTGGTCGCAGATGGCGGTCATCGTCCGGTCCGTGCCACGGGCCGCCGCCGGGTTGTCCCGCGCGTTGGCGCGAGCCGGAGTTCCGGTCGCCCCGCCGGCGGTCGCGGGGTCGCTGGCCGAGCAGCCCGCCGCGAAGGCGCTGCTGACGGTACTGGCTGCCACCGCCGACGGGCTGACCGGCGAGCGTGCGCTGACACTGCTGACCGGGCCGATCGGGCGAGTCGATCCGATTTCGCTTCGCCAGCTGCGGCGGACGCTGCGCCGCGCCGACATGGACGGGCCGCCAAGCGAATTCGGCGAACTGCTGGTACAGGTCTTGGACGGCGGCGGACTTTCCCGGCTGACCCCGACTCAGGCCCGGCCGCTGCGACGGGTACGCGCGGTGCTGGACGCCGCGGCCCGCTGTCACGCGCGCGGCGAAGATCCCCGCTACACCTTGTGGGCGGCGTGGTGTCGTTCGGGACTGCAGCGTCGCTGGCTTAAGGCGTGTGAGCGTGGCGGACCGTCCAGCGCTCAGGCGGGCCGGGACCTCGACGCGGTGACGGCACTGTTCGACGCCACCGAGCAATACCTGTCGCGTACTGCCGGCGCGTCGTTGTCCGGGTTGATCGACCACCTGGACGCGCTACAAACGCCTGCCGGCGCCCTCGAGTCCACGACCGGAGCCGAGCAGGTCACCGTGCTCAGCGCGCATGCGGCGCTGGGCTACGAGTGGGACCTGGTCGTCATCGCTGGTCTTCAGGAAGGGTTGTGGCCCAACACGATTCCCCGAGGCGGCGTGCTCGGCACGCAGCGGCTGCTGGACGTCCTCGACGGGGTCACCGAGAACGCCTCGATGCGGGCACCGCTGCTGGCCGAGGAGCGGCGGCTGCTGGTGGCAGCGATGGGTCGGGCGCGCAAGCGGCTGCTGGTGACGGCGGTAGACGGCGAGGCAAGCGACTGCGGCGAAGCCTCGTTGCCGTCGCCGTTCTTCTCCGAGATCGCGCAGTGGGCCACCGGCAGCGAAGATGCCGCTTCACCTGATGGCGGCGACCCGCTGCACCCGGCTTCGCCGCGCTTGCGATCGCCGATGCAACCGATCTCGGCGCCGCGGGTGCTTTCCACGTCCGCCGTGGTGGGCCGGCTGCGCGGGGTGGTATGCGCACCGCGCGGAGCGGTGAGCGACGCGGTGCGTGATTGTGCGGCAACACAATTGGCGCGGCTGGCCGCAGCGGGCGTGCCGGGCGCTGACCCGGCCGGGTGGCACGGCATGACACCGGTCAGCACCACCGAGCCGCTGTGGAGTGGGGAAGATCACGAAGATCACATCGTCACCCTGACTCCGTCGAGCCTGCAGACGCTGACCGACTGCCCGCTGCGCTGGCTGGCCGAACGCCACGGCGGAACCGACGCCCGCGACCTGCGCTCCACGGTCGGCTCGGTGCTGCATGCGCTGGTCGCCGAACCGGCAGGCAGCGAGTCGCAACTGCTGGCGGCCCTGGAACGGGCCTGGCAGCATCTGCCTTTCGAATCCCGTTGGTATTCAGCCAACGAGCTGGCCCGCCATCGCGCGATGATCCAGGCGTTCCTGGCGTGGCGGGACCAGACCCGCGGCGAGCTGACCGAAGTGGGCGTCGAAGTCGATGTCGACGGCGTGCTCGAAGGCCGGGGTGGCGCAAGCGTGCGGCTGCGCGGCCGGGTCGATCGGATCGAACGCGACGCCGCCGGCCGATTGGTGATCGTCGACGTCAAAACCGGCAAGACACCAGTCAGCAAGGACGACGCACAACGACATGCCCAGCTGGCCGCCTACCAGCTGGCGGTGGCCGAAGGCCTGGTCGCGCAAGGTGACGAGCCGGGCGGCGCACGGCTGCTGTACCTGGGCAAGACCGGGTCCGCGGGTGCGACCGAACGCGAGCAGGACCCGCTGACGCCCGAGGCGCGCGACGAGTGGCGCAACCTGGTCCGCGATGCGGCCGAGGCGACCGCCGGGCCGCAATTCGTCGCCCGGGTCAACGACGGCTGCACCCACTGCCCACTGCGGCCGAGCTGCCCGGCCCACGTGGACGCCGAGGGGGCGGTATGACGGCGACAGTTGCAGCGCGGTACAGCCCAGTCGAATTAGCGTGTGCGCTAGGTCTTTTCGAGCCGACTGCGGAGCAGGCGGCCGTCATCGCCGCGCCGCCGGGGCCGCTGGTAGTCATCGCCGGGGCCGGTGCCGGGAAAACCGAGACGATGGCAGCGCGGGTGGTGTGGCTGGTCGCCAACGGCTATGCCGAACCCGGCCAGGTTCTGGGGCTGACCTTCACCCGCAAGGCCGCTGGTCAGCTGCTGCGACGGGTCCGTTCCCGGCTGGCCCGGCTCAGCGGCACCGGATTGACCATCGGCAGCCAGCCCGGCCCGCCACCCGGTGAGCCCGCCGGCACACCG
>DASQSQ010000362.1:0-14518 GCA_035642315.1 Mycobacterium sp. | reverse complement strand
CATGGCGAGCCGTCCGGGGCGGCAGCCTGGCAATTGGCCAAGATGAACCTCAGGAGAATGACCCACCGCCGTCGAGTCGCCGGCAAGAGAATGGCCTTCGAGGTGAAGGCGACGTTGGAGCGGTCCCGCCCAGTCGGGGTTTCTCCGGTGCTTGACCAGGTCTGAGTTCAGCCAGGGAGTACCGTTTCTGCCGTGGGCTGGCGGTACCACCCACAAGGTGGCGGGATACCTCGCAGATGGCCCCCATCCGTAAGCGACAAGGCCCTACCCGCGTATGGGGGAGAAGGAAGCGACCAGGTGGCGGAGAAGACGGCGCAGACGATCTACATCGATGCGGACCCCAGCACGGTGATGGACGTGATCGCTGACATCGGCTCGTATCCCGATTGGGTGTCGGAGTACAAGGAGGCCGAAGTACTCGAGGCCGACCCCAAGGGAAATCCGAAGGTGGCGCGGCTGGTGCTGGACACCAGCGTCCTCAAAGACACCCTGGTGCTGTCTTACGAGTGGCCGAAAGATCGTCGCTCGGTGCGCTGGTCGCTGGTTTCCAGTTCGCTGCTGCGGTCCCTGGACGGCGTATATCGGTTGGCGTCCAAGGGGTCTGGCACCGACGTCACCTATGAGCTCACCGTTGACATAGCTATTCCGATGATCGGCTTGCTCAAGCGTAAGGCCGAGCGCAGGTTGATCGACAGCGCGTTGAAGGATCTGAAGAAACGAGTCGAGGCTGAGTGAGTCGGCAGCGCCCGCACTTGCCCGGATCAGTCTCTTCGTCGGCAAGGGTGGGGTAGGGAAGTCCACACTGGCGGCCGCGACCGCCGTGCGAGACGCGCGCGCCGGTCAGCGGGTGCTACTGGTTTCCACCGACCAAGCGCACTCATTGGGTGACGTGCTCGGCGTCGTGATCTCGCCGACCGGCCGGCGCGAGACCGTCCGGGTGCTTGCCGACCTCGAAACCGGCTCGGCGGACGCCGGCGGCGGCTTCCTCGATGCGCTGGCGATAGACACTTTGGCGCTGCTCGAGGCGCGCTGGCGCGTGGTGGTCGACACGCTGGGCGGGCGCTTTTCCGAATCCGAGCTGGACGAGATTGCGCCCGAAGAGCTTTCGGCGCTGCCCGGTGTCCAGGAAGTGCTCGGCCTGCACGAGGTCGGCGAGTTGGCTGCGGCCGGGCAGTGGGACCACATCGTGGTCGACTGTGCCTCGACCGCGGACGCATTGCGGATGCTGACCCTGCCGGCCACCTTCGCGCTCTACGTCGAGCGTGGGTGGCCGAGGCATCGCAGGCTTTCCGCCGCCGCCGACGATGCCCGGTCGATGGCGGTGGTGGAACTACTGGAACGCATCAGCCGAAGTGTGGAACAGCTCAGCGCGTTGCTGACCGACGGCACGCTCGTCGGGGCATACCTGGTCCTGACCGCGGAACGGGTGGTGGCGGCCGAAGCGGTTCGGACGTTGGGCTCGTTGGCGTTGATGGGCGTGCGTGTCGAGGAATTAATCGTCAACCAGATTCTGGTGCAGGACGATTCATACGAGTACCGCAACCTGCCCGCACATCCGGCGTTCGACTGGTATTCCGAGCGAATCAGTGAGCAGCGCGCCGTGCTGGGCGAACTGGATACCGCGATCGGCGACGTGGCACTGGTCCTCACCCCGCATCTGGCCGGTGAACCGATCGGCGCCAAAGCGCTGGCCGAGCTGCTGGACAGTGCGCGCCGTCGCGACGGATCGCCACCGCCCGGGCCGTTGCGCCCTGTTGTGGACCTGGAGTCGGGATCCGGCCTGCAATCCGTTTACCGATTGCGGCTAGAGTTGCCGCAAATCGATTCCGGCGCGCTTAACCTTGGCCGGGTCGGCGACGATTTGATCGTCGGCGCCGGCGGGATGCGGCGCCGCGTGCGGTTGGCGTCCGTCCTGCGGCGATGCACCGTGCTGGACGCGCATCTTCGCGGTAGCGAGCTAACCGTGCGTTTTCGACCTGATCCGGAGGTGTGGCCGAAGTGACCGGCATTCACCCGGACATCGGTCCCGAGTTGCGCAAACTCGCTCAGAGCATCCTTGACGGGATCGATCCCGCGGTTCGCTTGGCGGCGACGCGCGCGCTTGGCGACGGTGCCGGCACCGGCAAGTGCCAGCAGGTGTGGTGTCCGGTGTGCGCGTTGGCGGCGGTGGTGACCGGGGAGGAACACCCGTTGCTGACGGTCATCGCTGAACACAGCGTCGCGCTGTTGGCGGTGATCCGGGCCGTCGTCGACCAAGTCGACGGATCGACCCCGCCGCCTGACGGTCCGCCGGGCGGCGGTGCGCGGGCCGATACCGCGGCCGATGCCGAGGCCCCGAGTCGCTATCAGCCCATCGCCGTCACCGTCGAGGAGTAGCCCGCGGGTCAGGTTAACGGCAGCCGGCTCATCGCCGAAGTCTAGGCAGGTCACGCGCGGTGATGTGGTCCCGTCCACACTGGATCGGTACTCTTGGCCCAGAACACTAACGATCGCGGGCAAATAGGAGGGTCCATGTGGTACTGGCTTCTCAAGTACATCTTCATGGGCCCGTTGCTCGCCGTTCTTGGTCGGCCGAAAGTCCAAGGGCTGGAACATATCCCGCAGTCCGGACCGGCTATACTGGCCAGTAACCACCTGGCGGTCGCCGACAGTTTCTACCTGTCGCTGGTTGTGCGGCGCCGGATCACGTTCCTGGCCAAGTCCGAATATTTCACCGGCACCGGGTTGAAGGGTTGGTTCAACCGCTGGTTTTACGGCACCACCGGTCAGGTGCCCATCGACCGCAGCGATGCCGATTCGGCGCAGGCAGCGTTGAACACCGCTGAGCGGTTGCTGAGCCAGGGCAAGCTGCTCGGCATGTATCCCGAGGGCACCCGCTCACCTGACGGGAGGCTGTACAAGGGCAAGACCGGGCTGGCCCGGTTGGCGCTGCAAACCGGAGTTCCGGTGATACCGGTGGCGATGATCGGTACGAACACCGTCAATCCGCCCGGCAGCAAGTTCTGGCGGTTCGGCCGGGTGAGCGTCCGGTTCGGCAAGCCGATGGACTTCTCCCGATTCGACGGGCTGGCGGGCAACCGCTTCATCGAACGAGCCGTCATCGACGAGGTGATCTACGAGCTGATGGGGCTTTCCGGCCAGGAGTACGTCGACATTTACGCCGCCACCCTCAAAAACGGCAACGGGTCAGGACCGGCGCAATCGACGTCGCGGATACCGGAGACGGCCGCGGGCTAGCGGGCCCTGGCCGGCGATCATCAGCCGTAGCGCATTTATCTCGCGTCCAGAATTCCTACTGGCGCTGGTGACTGCTGGCGATGGACACAGTGACAACGCATGCGTCGCGACGCTGTTCTAGGAAACATTGCGTTGACGTGTCCATCGGGGTGCGATGTAGGTGTGCATGATGGCGCGGTTGCCGCCAGCTTCCGAATTCCCTCGCGGCCACGGCAATTCGGGGACGCGGCGACAACGCCCCAGAAGAAAGGTTCACGTCGCGATGCCCCTCTACAGGATCACAACGCCCGAAGGATCGCTTTCTCTTGAAGCAAAGGCGGCGCTCGCCACGGAGATCACTGACTTCCACTGCGAAATGGCCGGTCTGGCTAAGGCCTACGCGAAGCTGGTCTTTGACGACTTTGCAGCCGGCGACGGGTTTGTCGGTGGCAAGCCCGCGCCGGCGGTGATCTTGACAGTCAAGGTCCGGGCAGGGCGGCCGGCCGACTATAAGCGGAAGCTGCTGTTCGGGATCAAAGAGATACTCCAGCGCGCAACCGGCGCCGCGGATTACGACATGCTGCTAGCCCTCGAGGAGCTGCCGGCCAGCGACGCCATCGAAATGGGCGAGCTGATGCCGGAGATTGGCGCGTAGCACCCCGGCCGCGGGTTAACCGACTGCTGAGACCGGCTCCGGTGCGGTCGACGCCCGGAGTGCGGAAGCGGTCGCGGTGCCGACGGCGACCGTGGCACCGGCGGCGACGATTGCCGCGAGCGCCCACCACAGGTAGGAGACGCCGACGAACTGACGCCACCACACGGCGCCCAGCTCGTGGTGCTTGGGAAGCAGATCGAGCGGCGTCCACACCATCAGCGCGACCCCGGCCGCGCTGACCGCGGCCAGTGCCGCGTTCCGCCGCCGCCAGCCCAGCACCGCGGTCACCAACACCGTCGGCAACATCCAGACCCAGTGGTGCGACCACGACACCGGCGAAACCACCAAGCCGAACAGCGCGATGCAGATCACCGCCAAAGTCGACTCACCCGCGCGCAGCACCCGCCGCGTTGCCCACACCGTCAACGCCAGCACAAGCAGGCAGGCGGCCACCCACGGCAGGAAGCGGGCATGGTCGCTGAGGCCCAGTCGCGCCAGCGTGCCGGCGATGTTCTGGTTGGTGTTCAAACTCGCCGCGCCGATCCGATCGGTGTCGTGGATCGTGTCGGTCCAGTACTTCCAAGAGTCGTGCCAGGCCAGGGCAAACCCGGCCAGCGTCGCCGCCGCGAAGGACGCCAGTGAAGTCAACATGGCGCGTTTGTCGCGGTTAAGCAGGAAATACAGCAGGAACACCGCCGGAGTGAGCTTGAGCGCTATGCCCAGTCCGAGCAGCAGGCCACGTGGCCATGGCGTGCGCCGCGGCACGCAGTCGGCGATCACGAGCGTCATCAGCACGACGTTGATCTGCCCGAAGGCGAAATTCGACTTGATCGGCTCCAGCCAGATCGCCGCTGCCGCGACGACCAGCGCCGTCAACCACCATCGCCGCAACCAGGCCGGCCCCGGCACCACCCGTGCGTTGCTCCAGACGTCGAGTCGGGTCAGCAGGATCATCGTGGAGACGAGCAGCAGCGCAAACGTGATCAGCGTGATCGTCACGCTGGCCACCGGTAGGCCCAGCCAGGCGAACGGAGAAAACACGATCGCGGCGAGCGGGGGATAGGTGAACGGGAGATTCAGGCCGATCGGTGTGTGAAATTCCACACCGTCGTCGTAGAGCGGATGCCCGTCCAGCCACGCCTGACCGCCCATTCGGTAGACGTCGATGTCGATGCGGTACGGGAGGTGGCCGACGAGCCGCCATACTGCATAGCCCAATGCGGCCAGCGCCAATACCTGGAGCGACGCCCACCAGGCATTTCGCCAGATACCTGGCTGCGCACCGTGAGCAACACGGGCTACGGCCCCACGCCAACTGCCCACGTCGGGCGACTGCCATGTACTCATGTCGTTGAACAGCCTATCGGTGCGGGCGTGTCAGGCGGTGTCGCGGAGGGCTGTCGGAGCGAAGTGGGCGTAGGTTTTTCTACGTGCTCCGTTGGTTCGAAGACGACATTATCGGCCGCGGTCGTCTACCGCTGCTGTGCTGTCTGGTGGCCTTCATCCTGACCTTTTTCGTGACGCGCACCTTCGTGCGCTACATCCGCGACCGCACCGCCCGCGGCGTGCCGCCACGGTGGTGGGAGCCACGCAACATTCACATCGGGCAAAGGCACATTCACCACGTGGTGGTCGGAGTGCTGCTGGTGATGATCTCCGGTGTGACCTTGGTGGCATTGTCGGTCAACGGAACCCAACTCGAACACACCGCGAGCGCCATCATGTTCGGCATCGGGGCCGCGCTGGTGCTCGACGAGTACGCATTGATCCTGCACCTGTCCGACGTCTACTGGGAGGAAGACGGGCGGACATCGGTGGACGCGGTCTTCGCCGCGATGGCGGTGGGTGGATTGCTGGTTCTCGGGCTGCACCCGTTTTTGTTCTTCGTCAGCCTGTGGCATGACACCACCCACTCGGTGCTGCTGCGCGCCGGCGTGGTCTTCGCGATGGTGCTGACCTTGCCGCTGGCGGTGCTGGTTGTGCTCAAGGGCAAGGTGTGGACCGGGCTGATCGGCATGTTCTTCGTCCCGCTGCTGGTCATCGGGGCGATCCGGCTGTCACGCCCGCAAGCCCCCTGGGCCCGCTGGCTTTACATGAGCCAGCTGGACAAGATGGCGCGGGCGCTGGAGCGCGAACGGACCCTGCGCCGCCCGGTCGTGCGGGCCAAGCTGTGGGTGCAGTACACCATCGCGGGCACGCCGCGCCGGCCCGACCATCGCATGGTCGACGCGCTGCTCGACCGCGAGGTCCATCCGGCGCCGCCGCCGCCGCAACCGCCGCAGCGCGCCCTGGCCGGCGGCATCGGCATCAGGTGACCGGCTGACGAGGTGCGGTACTTCTACGACACGGAATTCATCGACGACGGCCGCATCATCGAGTTGATCTCGATCGGGGTGGTCGCCGAGGACGGCCGCGAATATTACGCCGTCTCGACCGAATTCGACCCGGAGCGGGCGGGCAGCTGGGTGCGCACCCATGTGCTGCCGAAACTGCCGCCGCCGGCCTCGCAGCTATGGCGCCCGCGTGCCCGGATCCGTTCGGACCTGGAGGCGTTCTTCGACATCGACGGCGCCGAGCCGATCGAGCTCTGGGCCTGGGTCGGCGCCTACGACCATGTGGTGCTGTGCCAGCTGTGGGGCCCGATGACCCAGTTGCCGCCGGCGATGCCGCGATTCACCCGCGAACTGCGCCAGCTGTGGGACGACAGAGGGCGACCGCGATTGCCGCGCCGACCGCCCGATGTGCACGACGCGTTGGTCGACGCGCGAGACCAGCTGCGGCGATACCGGTTGATCACGTCGGATGGCGACCAGGGCTAGCCCGGCCTGGTCGCGTTCGCCCTGATTGGCGGGCTCCGGTGCCCAGTTACCATGGACGGGTGAACTGGACCGTTGACGTACCGATCGAGCAGCTGCCGTCGCTGCCTCCGCTGCCGCCGGATCTGCGAGCCCGGCTGGACGCCGCGCTGGCCAAGCCCGCTGCGCAGCAGCCCAGTTGGACACCCGAGCAGGTCGAGCCGATGCGAACGGTGCTGGAGAGTGTGCCGCCGGTGACGGTGCCATCGGAGATCGTCCGGCTACAGGAGATGCTGGCCCAGGTCGCCAGGGGTGAGGCGTTTCTGCTGCAGGGCGGCGACTGCGCCGAGACGTTCGTCGACAACACCGAACCGCACATCAGGGGCAATATCCGCACCTTGCTGCAGATGGCGGTGGTGTTGACCTATGGCGCCAGCGTGCCGGTGGTCAAGCTGGCCCGCATCGCCGGGCAATACGCCAAGCCCCGGTCGTCTGACCTCGATGCGCTCGGATTGCGCTCCTATCGCGGCGACATGGTCAACGGGTTCGCCCCGGATGCCGCCGCACGTGAGCACGACCCGTCCCGGCTGGTGCGTGCCTACGCCAACGCCGGTGCGGCGATGAACCTGGTGCGGGCGCTGACGTCGTCGGGGCTGGCGTCGCTGCATCTGGTGCACGACTGGAACCGAGAATTCGTTCGGACCTCGCCGGCCGGCGCGCGGTACGAGGCACTGGCCGGCGAGATCGACCGGGGCCTGAAATTCATGAGCGCGTGCGGCGTGGCTGACCGCAACCTGCAGACCGCCGAAATCTATGCCAGCCACGAGGCTTTGGTGCTCGACTACGAACGCGCCATGCTGCGGCTGTCCGACCAAGAGGACGGCGAGCCGCAGCTGTATGACCTGTCCGCGCACTACCTGTGGATCGGGGACCGGACGCGGCAACTCGACGGGGCGCACATCGGATTGGCCGAGGTGATCGCAAACCCGATCGGCGTCAAGATCGGGCCGACGACGACACCAGATCAAGCCGTCGAATACGTCGAGCGCCTCGACCCGCACAACAAGCCGGGCCGGCTGACGCTGGTGAGCCGGCTGGGCAACAACAAGGTGCGTGACCTGTTGCCGCCGATCATCGAAAAGGTGCAGGCCACCGGTCATCGGGTGATCTGGCAGTGCGATCCCATGCACGGCAACACCCACGAGACGTCCAACGGTTACAAGACACGGCACTTCGACCGCATTGTCGACGAGGTGCAGGGCTTCTTCGAGGTGCACCGCGCCCTGGGCACTTACCCCGGCGGTATCCACGTCGAGATCACCGGAGAGAACGTCACCGAATGCCTTGGTGGCGCGCAAGACATTTCGGACACCGACCTCAGCGGTCGCTACGAAACCGCATGCGATCCCAGGCTGAACACCCAGCAGTCATTGGAGCTGGCGTTCCTGGTCGCTGAGATGCTGCGCGACTGAACCGGATTCGAGGCGACGGCGGCTAGAGCAATCCGCTCAGGTTGCTGCCGATCGTCCATGCCGCGGCGGCCACCATCCCGGTGACCGACAATACGACCGCAACCCAGATCAGCACCATGCGTCGGGCGTGCTGGCGCTCGAACGCGAATTCGACCAGGTCGATCCCGGCAAATTGGCCTGACACCTCTTGGTATTCGCGATCGGCATGTGCTGGCCCTTTTTCGGGGTCCGCCGGCCAGTCCTCGGGTTCTCGCATCAGCTGACGAGTGGGATGGTGCGCCGGCGGCTGCTGGGCGACACGACGGTGTTGGTCGGTGGTCTGGTTTTGGTCGATCTGGCTGCGGTGCAGAACGGCCGAGCGATGCTGAGCGGAGTTGCGCGGCGCGGGCACCCGAAATTCCGGAAGCGCCAACTCGTCGGCGATGGCGTCCAGCTCGGCGCCCATTTCTTGGGCGTCAGCGTAGCGGGCGGCGGCATCTCGGGCTGTCGCCCGTCTCACCAGTTCGTCGAATTGCTCGGGCACGCCGTCGATCACGGTGCCGGGTGCCGGCACGTCGGTGTCCAAACGTTGGTATGCGACCGACAGCGGCGAGTCGCCGGAAAACGGCGTCTGCCCGGTCAGCAGCTCGTAGGCGACGATCCCGGTGGCATAGACGTCGCTGCGCGGGCTGGGGTTTCCGTCCCGGACTTGCTCGGGGGACAGGTAGGCGGCAGTGCCGAGAATGACGCTGGTGGAAGTGATTCCGGCTGCCGCGACGGCACGCACCAATCCGAAGTCGACGATTTTGACGTCGCCTTCGTCGGAGATCAACACGTTTTCCGGTTTGACATCGCGGTGCACCAGGCCGGCGCGGTGCGCGGCGGCCAGCCCGCCCAGCACTGGCCGCAGCACCGCGGCGACGGCATGCGGTGGCATCGGGCCGCGCTCGGTCAGCAACTCGCGCAGTGTGCCGCCCTCGATGAGTTCCATCACCAGGAACGGGTGTCGGGCGTCGAGGCCTTGGTCGTATACCGCGACGAGGCCGGGGTCTTTGAGGCGGGCGACCGTGCGCGCCTCGAGCTGGAAACGGGTGAGGAACTGTTGATCGCCGGCGTAGCGGGAATCCATCACTTTCAGCGCGACAGGCCGGTCCAGACGGGTGTCGAGGCCGCGGTACACCGTCGAGGTGCCGCCAGTGGCGATCTTGGTCGCGACGCGATACCGCCCGTCCAGCAGAGTGCCCTCGAGGGGATCGTCCGTCGCCGCGGCTGCCACGGGGTTCATCGTAGGTGGCACCACGAATTCGACCGGAAACGTGCCGGAATAAGCAGCGTGCCCGGCCTACACTGAGCCGGTGAGCAGGATTCCGGCCGGCGACGACGTTCTGGACCCCGACGAACCCACCTACGATCTTTCCGGCGTCGCCGATTTGCTCGGCATCCCCGTCACCAAGGTGCACCAGCACCTGCGGCAAGGCCATCTGGTGGCAGTACGGCGTGCCGGTGACGTGTTGGTGCCGCGGGTTTTCTTCACCGATTCCGGCGAGGTGGTGAAGAGCCTGGCCGGGTTGCTGATGGTGTTGCACGATGGCGGCTACCACGAGACCGAGATCGTGCGTTGGCTGTTCACCCACGATCCGTCGCTGACCGTCACTCGGGACGGAACGCGGGATGCGATCAGCAACGCCCGCCCAGTCGACGCACTACACGCGCACCAGGCGCGCGAAGTGCTGCGCCGGGCGCAGGCCATGGCGTACTGACGCCGAACCAAACGGCTTGGCGGAGTCAATCCGCTGGGGCGACCGGTTCCGGCGTTCGGGACAGCGTGTACCAAGCGACCATGGCGCAGGCCGTCGCTATTAAGACATGGATCCACGAGTACATGCCATGGGCGCCATCGGGTTTGAAGATAACCATGATCCAGGTGGAGAACGCGGCGATCGCCGCGACCGCCTGTCGGGACTGGGCAAGCGGCGCCACGACGGCCAGCGGCCAGGTGTAGTACCACGGCAGTGCGCCGGGTACGAATAGCACGACAACGAGCATGGCCCAGGCGACCCCCGTCAACACGGTGCGGTCGTCGTGCCGGAATCGCCACCACAGCAGCGGTAGCGACACCGCGATGATTCCGATGCCGATCAGTCGGGTGACCTGTAGCACGGCATAGAAATTCACCGGAAAGAACAGTCCACCGACAGCGTGGATCAGATTGGCCATCGCCGTCGGGACTGTCAGCCAGTTGATGATCTTCACCGAACCGGCCAGCGCGGTCAGCCAGCCCAACCCCACCCCGGCCAAGCCGGATAACACCGCGAACACGGCGACGAGGATCAGCACGGACGCTGCGCTGGCCGCCGCAAAGGCCGTTAGCGGCCGGTATCCGCGTCGGTCCCGCAGATGGCGCATCCACACCCAGACCATGAACGGCAGTGCGATACCGGCCGTCGCCTTGACCGCAACCCCGATTGCGATCAGCGTGACACCCGCGATATGACGGCGCTCGAAAGTCAGTGTGATGCCGGCGGTCATCAGGCCCACCATCAACATCTCGTTGTGAACCCCACCCATCAGATGGATGATCACCAGCGGGTTGAGGACGCAAATCCACAGCGCGATGGGTGCATTGGCCCCGAGGTGGCGAGCCAGCCGGGGCGTAGCCCAGATCAGCAACGCCAGTCCGGGCAACATGCACAGGCGCAGCAACATGGTCCCGGCGATCACATGATTGCCGACTAGCATCGTGACCAGTCGGGCGATCATGATGAATGCTGGCCCGTATGGCGCTGTGGTGATGGTCCAGATGGGACTCACGTTGTCCAACAACGGATTAGGGTTCTCAATTGGCCCGACCGCATATGGGTCCAGGCCGTCGCGCAGCAGTGCGCCCTGGGCCAGATACGAGTAGGTGTCGCGGCTGAAGACCGGCACCGACAACAACAGCGGTGCCAGCCAGAAGCCGGTGGTGGCCACCATGGTGTACTCGCTGGCATCGCCGGCGAGTACGCGTCGGCCCAGCCAGAACCACGCGATCAGCATCAACGCGACACCGACCCACAGCACCACCGAGGACAGCACCAACCCGTGGCCGTAGCGCAACCAGGACAGGTGCAGCGACTCTAGCAGTGGGTCATGCTGTTTCGTGCTGCCCGCGCCGAGTCCCCCAAGGGTGATCAGCAGTGCGCCCAGGAAGCCAAGTAGTGCCGGTCGGCCCTCGTCGGTGGCGGCGAATTGCCGCAGCCGTGAAAAGTGTTGCGTCCGGTCGGTAGCCGGGCCGGCAGTCGGAGCGGATGTATGCGTGGACATGCGCGTCATGCCGACCGGTTCGCGGCCAGTCTGGCGATCTCGGACAGCCCTGTCTTGGCGACTGCGTGGATGGGCGCATCTGACAATGTGGCCAGCGCCCGCCGAGTCAGCGTGTCGATCTGCTGCTCTACCGCAGCCAGCGCGCCGACCCGCTTGATGGCCTCGCACAGTTCGCCAACCTGGGCGTCTGTCAAGTCGGTGCCGATCGAAGCGCGTAACAGCCTGGCGGCGGCCGCATCTGACTTATCGGCCAATTCCACCGCGGTCGCCAGCAACACCGTGCGCTTGCCGGACCGAAGATCGTCTCCGGAGGGCTTGCCGGTGACCGCCGGATCGCCGAACACGCCTAACACGTCGTCACGCAACTGGAACGCGATGCCCAGGTCCGTGCCGACCTCGTGGAAAAGGGCGTGCACGTCGGGTCGATCGGCAGCGGCGGCCACGCCCAATTGCAGCGGACGCGTCACCGTGTAGGAGGCGGTCTTGTAGGTGTTCACGTTCATCGCCGAGGCGATCGACTCCGCGGCGCTGGCCTCGGCGACGATGTCGAGGTATTGGCCGCCGAGTAGTTCGGTGCGGATGTCGACCCAGACTCGTCGCACCCGGCGTCGTGCATCGGGCGGCAGATCGATAGCCGCGACGATGTCGTCGGCCCACGCCAGCGCCAGATCACCGAGCAGGATGGCCGCCGAAATGCCGAATTGGTCGGCCGGCCCTCGCCACTGCCGCTCGCGGTGCAAAGCAGCGAACTGCACGTGCGTTGTCGGCCGACCCCGGCGAGTCGCCGAGCTGTCGATCACGTCGTCGTGCACGAGCGCCGAGGCGTGCAACAGTTCCAGCGCGGAGAACAGCAGCAGCGCTTGGTCGTCGGCGTCTTTGCTCGACACCGAACGCCAACCCCAGTAGGCGAAGGCCGGGCGCAGCCGCTTCCCGCCGCTCAGGACGAACTCTTCCAGGCCGGCGGTCAGGCGGTCGTAGTCGCTTCCGATGTAGGCGGCCTCACCGCGGCGGTCCTGCAGGTATCTCCGCAACTGGTCGGTGACGGCGTCAGCCAACTCGACGGTTGCCGCTGCTTCTACGCTCAGCGCGACACCCCTTCCTGGTCGGCTTGTATCATGGCGCGGCTCCTCCTCCGGCCGTTCCGGCCCGCATCGTCGCCGGGCCGATCGTGGCCCGCCAAGTCTATTCGGCGCCGGGCTGTCCAGCGGCTTTTGCTCGACTCGGGCTGGCTCAGGCGTCGCGCGGCACCCGTCGTGCCCGAGCAGTTGCTTCGACAGCCTCACTAACTCACACCTATGCTGTCGTGTGATTCGCGCCCACTTGTGAGGAGCAACCCGTTGACCTTGAACACCATCGCGGTCGAGCTGGTGCCGACGAACGCGGAGCGTGGCACCGAAGGGGCAATCGAAGACGCCCGCAAAGTGGTGCAGCTGTCCACGGAATTCGGTCTCGACGGGCGGATCGGGCATTTGATGATGCCGGGGTTGATCGAGGAGGAGGATGACCGCCCAGTCGAGATGAAGCCGAAGCTGGACGTGCTGGATTTCTGGTCCGTCATCAAGCCGGAATTGCCCGGCATCCGTGGATTGTGCAGCCAGGTCACCGCTTTCATGGATGAGCACACCCTGGGCCAGCGGCTCGGTGCGCTGGTCGGCGCCGGCATCGACGGGATCGTGTTCGTCGGCGTCCCCCGCACCATGGCCGACGGTGAGGGCTCTGGCGTCGCGCCGACCGACGCCCTGTCGATCTACCGCGAGCTGCTGGATAACCGGGGAGTGATTCTGATTCCCACCCGGGAGGGTGAACAGGGCCGGTTCAATTTCAAGTGCGATCAGGGTGCGACGTTCGCCCAGACCCAGCTGTTGTACTCCGACGCGATCGTGGGCTGCCTGACCGAGTTCGCCAAGCGGACGGAGCATCGGCCGGAAATCCTGTTGTCATTCGGCTTCGTACCGAAGTTGGAGAACCGGGTCGGCTTCGTCAACTGGCTCATCCAGGATCCGGGCAACGCCGCGGTGGCCGATGAGCAGGCGTTCGTCAAGACGTTGGCCGCAGGCGAACCCGCCCAGAAGCGCAAGCTGATGGTCGATCTGTACAAGCGGGTCATCGACGGTGTCGTCGACTTGGGTTATCCGCTGAGTGTCCATCTCGAGGCCACCTACGGCAATTCGGCGCCCGCCTTCGAGACGTTCGCCGAACTGCTCGACTACTGGTCGCCGTCCAGCTGACAGCCGGTCAGTCGGACTGCGGGTCGCTCGGCTCGGCGAACCTGGGCGACCGGTCGCGGCTATACCAGGCCAACAACGCCACCACGCCTGCGACCACGAGCGACGCAAGGGCCAGCCACAGCGCCGCGCTGCGGAACGAGCGGGTGCTCGGATCGGTGTAGCGGGCCTGCGCATTCATCGTGCTCACGACTCCCGGCTTCAGCTTCCACTGCACCGTGTCCGGGTCCATGCGCTCACCATTGGTTGATGTCACCGCGCCGGGGAAGGCGACGCTCAGCTCGACATCGGCGTCGGGATCGGTCAGCGACGTCAAGTCTGCTCGCCCCTCCAGGATCACCAGGTCGCCGGCTCGACGCAGCGACAGGTTCACGCCCTGGGCGTCGGAGTTCATGTTGGCCAGTTCCGGCAGCTCGGCAAAGGTCAGGTCGGAGAACACCGCCTGTGACCCCACATAGCCGTCGCGGTCGTACTTGGAGATCGCCACCTTCTGGCTGAACGGCAGATTCGGATCCAGTTGCGGTCCAGCGTCTTTGTCGTTGCGTTGTTTGGCCGCCGCGATGATCTCGCCGGACACCAGGTCGTCGGGGGAGATGGTGATCGACGCCCTGATCCGGACGCATCCGGCGAACACCGGTATCACCAGCAGCAGCATCGTCATCGCCATTAGTCGCCGGCGACGACGCGCAGTGAAAACCCGGGGCATGAGCTGGATACCGCTGGCGCGCACCCGGTCATCGTGCCAGACCCTGCCGGCCTGGTCTGCTACAGCGGCAGCTTGCGTCCCAGGATGGCGAACGCTCGCGGATCGCCGGTGAAGTGGTAGCCGCGAATAATGTCGGTAAATCCGAGCCGACGGTACAACCGCCAGGC
>DASQSQ010000361.1:0-7964 GCA_035642315.1 Mycobacterium sp. | reverse complement strand
TGCAGGGCGCCTACATCACCGACGAGGAGATCCACGCCGTCGTCGCGGCCTGCAAGGAACAGGCCGAACCCCAGTACACCGACGGTGTCACCGCCGCTAAGCCCACTAGCGAACGCACGGATGTCGATCCAGATATTGGCGACGACATGGACGTCTTCCTGCAAGCCGTGGAGCTGGTGGTGTCCAGCCAGTTCGGCTCGACATCGATGCTGCAGCGCAAACTTCGGGTCGGGTTCGCCAAAGCCGGGCGCCTGATGGACCTGATGGAGACCCGCGGGATCGTCGGCCCCAGTGAAGGATCGAAAGCCCGCGACGTGCTGGTCAAGCCGGACGAGCTGGCCGCCACCCTGATGTCGATCCGCGGTGCTGACACCTGCGCCGACACCGACGACGAGGGCTAGTCGAGCTTGGACGCCTGGTAGTAGGCGATGCTCCAGCCGTCCTCGTCGTGCTTGACCAGCACACCGAGGAAGACGCTGACTAGGCGCCCGTCGGGATATGTGAAGTCAGCGTGGACGTATCCAAGCACCTGGTCTGCTGCCAGCCGGCGGGTCTGCAGGATCTGGTAGTCGACGGTCAGGCCCACCGGTTGGCGCGCGTAGTAGTCGATGACTCCTTGGCGGCCAACGCTGTAAGGGCGCAGACCCTGAAAGATGGCGTCCTCGGTGAAGACCTCGGAGACCCGTTCGGGCTCGTGTGCGTCGATGCCGGCCTTCCACCGCTCCAGGGCATCGCGCAGGGCGTCAGCGTCCGGCACTTTGACCACCGTCCACATGCAGGATCTCGCCGGTGACGAAAGGCGCTTTCTCCAAATACATTACGGCCTCGACGACATCGTCGATGTCGCCGAGATGCCCAAGCGGAGTCATCTTGTTCAACTTTTCGTAGCTCGCTGGGTCGTGCATGGGGGTACGAATGTCGCCGAGAGCGACGGCGTTGCAACGGATGCCGTGCTTCGCGTACTCGATGGCCAATTCTTTCGTCACTGCGTTCAATCCTCCTTTGGTCAGCGATGCCAACGCGGCTGGCACCGCAGAGTTTGCGTGGTCGACCAGGCTGGTGGAGACGTTGACCAGGTGGCCGCCTTCGCCCTGGGTCAGCATTGCCGACACTGCCGCACGGGAAAGTTCGAAGAAGCCACGGAGATTCACACCGGTGACGGCGTCATAGTCCTCGTCGGTGTACTCGGTAAACGGCTTGGCGACAAAAATGCCCGCGTTGTTGACGACCGTCTGAACCCGGCCGAACCGCTCCAACGTGGCATCGACGATGCGCTGGCCGACGCCGGGTTGCGCGATATCACCGGGAACCGCGAGCACCATGGGGTCGTCACTCGGGGAGATTGTGCGCGAGTTGGCGACGACGGCGTAGCCGAGTCTGCGGTAGCCGGCGACCAGGCCGGCGCCGATACCCTGGGAGGCTCCGGTGATCACCGCGACGGGCTGAGCGGTCATCCGCTACAGCACCAGCAGCATCCGCGAGTTGCCCAAGATATTGGGCTTGACGTAACTCAGGTCGAGGAACTCGGCCACGCCGATGTCATACGAACGGCACATCTCCTCGTACACCTCGGAGGTGACGGGCGTCCCCTCGATCTCGGTGAACCCGTGCCGGCCGAAGAATTCGGTCTCGAAGGTCAACACGAATAACCGCTGCAGCTGCAGTTCCCGGGCGACGTTGAGAAGCTTGTCGACGACGGCATGGCCGATGCCGCGGCCGGTCATCGAGGGGGCGACGGCCACGGTGCGCACCTCGCCCAGATCGGACCACAACACGTGCAGCGCGCCGCAGCCGACCACCTCCATACCTTCGTCGCCCTCGTGCTCGGCCACCCAGAACTCCTGGACGGCTTCATACAGCGTCACCAGGTTCTTTTCCAGCAAGATCTTGCCGGCGTAGGTGTCAACGAGGTTTTTGATCGCCGGCACGTCAGAGGTTCGCGCGCGCCGGATCACCGGCCGGTTGGCCGCCGGATCGCTCGCTGCGCTCACCGGAGCAGAGTATCGGCTTGCGCCGCGGCGCGATGTGGAGAAGCGGGCAATCACCGCCAGCCGCTTGACAACCGATATTCTGTTGCGGTGTCGGGGCAGCCTCAAACCGGTCCGGTAGTCCCGCGCGTGCGCGTCACCAACCTCGCCAATGTGCTCACGCTGCTGCGGTTGGTGCTGGTACCGGTGTTTCTGCTGGTGCTATTCGCCGGCAACGGTCACGAAACCGTCAGCCGCATCGCCGCTTTCGTGGTTTTCGCCGTCGCCGTCATCACCGACAAGGTCGACGGCGCACTGGCGCGCAATTACGGCATGGTGACCGAATTCGGCACGATGGCGGACCCGATCGCGGACAAGACACTCATCGGCGCGGCGTTGATCGGGTTGTCGATGCTCGGTGACCTGCCCTGGTGGGTCACGGTGGTGATTCTGGCTCGCGAGGTCGGAATCACCGTGTTGCGATTCGTCGTGCTGCGCCGCGGGGTCATCCCGGCCAGTCGCGGCGGCAAACTCAAAACCCTCGTGCAGGCGGTGGCGATCGGATTGTTCGTGCTGCCGCTGTCGGGATCGTGGCTGGTGGTGGCGTCGGTCGTGATGGCCGTCGCGATCGTGCTGACGCTGGTCACCGGCGTGGATTACGTCGTGTCCGCCGCAAGGGATGTCCGTGGACGACCCGCTGCTGACTGACGACGCCCGCGGGCTGGTAGCGGATCTGACGGTCCGCAATCAGAGCATCGCCACCGCGGAGTCGCTGACCGCCGGACTGCTGGCCGCCACAATCGCGGGGGTAGCGGGCGCCAGCGAGGTGCTGCGTGGCGGGCTGATCACCTACACCGAACACACCAAGGTGCTGCTGGCCGGAGTTGCGCCGGAGATCCTCGACGAGGTCGGGCCGGTGGCCGGCCCGACTGCCCGGGCGCTGGCCGTCGGCGCGCGCCAACGATGCGACGCCACCTGGGGCGTCGGCTTGACCGGCGTGGCCGGACCCGAGCCGCACGGCGGGCACGAGGTGGGCACGGTATTCATGGGCCTGGCCGGGCCCGACGACCACTCCGTCACCGAGGTGGTCGAGCTGCGGTTCAGCGGGACCCGCTGGGACATCCGCATCGCGGCGGTGCGCGAGTCGATCAGCAGGCTGCGCGCGCTGGTCAGAGCCGCGTGATCCAACCGGGAACCAATCGCGGCGCGGCGGTCGTTGACCTAAAGAACAATCTCAGCTGAGCGGACTGAAGGAGAGCGCGATGCCGTCATTGCTGCGCGAGGTCCTCGGCGACGTGCTGCGTCGCGCCCGAACCAAACAACGCCGCACCTTGCGTGAAGTGTCCGATGCTGCGCGGGTCAGCCTGGGGTATCTATCCGAGGTGGAGCGCGGTCGCAAGGAGGCTTCCAGCGAGCTGCTGAGCGCGATCTGCGCCGCGCTGGATGTGCCGTTGTCACAGCTGCTCGTCGAGGCCGGTGAGCAACTGGCTCGTCGCGAGCGCGCGGTCGTTCCGGCCAGCGCGGCCAATATCGACGCCAGCACCAAGGTCGTCATCCCGCCGGTCGTTTCGCTGGCAATCGCCTAGCCGCGAGGCAAGGGTGTGGCAATCGGCGTAGAACCGATAAATTGAGCCTCAGGACGAGTGCAGGCATCGACACACGAAGGCGGAGCTAATCCATGGCCAATCCGTTCGTCAAAGCGTGGAAGTACGTCATGGCGTTGTTCAACGCGAAGATCGACGAGCACGCCGACCCCAAGGTGCAGATCCAGCAGGCGATCGAGGAAGCGCAGCGACAGCACCAGGCGCTGACCCAGCAAGCCGCGCAAGTGATCGGCAACCAGCGCCAACTCGAGATGCGGCTCAACCGGCAGCTGGCCGACATCGAAAAGCTTCAGGTGAACGTCCGGCAGGCGTTAACCCTGGCTGACCAGGCCACCGCGGCCGGAGACACCGCCAAGGCCACCGAGTACAACAACGCCGCCGAGGCTTTCGCGGCCCAGTTGGTGACGGCCGAGCAGAGCGTGGAAGACCTCAAGGGGTTGCACGACCAGGCGCTTGGCGCGGCGGCGCAGGCCAAGAAGGCGGTCGAGCAAAACGCGATGGTGCTGCAGCAGAAGATCGCCGAGCGCACCAAGCTGCTCAGCCAGCTCGAACAGGCCAAGATGCAAGAGCAGGTCAGCCAGTCGCTTCGCTCGATGAGCGAGATCGCTGCTCCGGGAACCACGCCGAGCCTCGACGAGGTGCGCGACAAGATCGAACGCCGCTACGCCAACGCGATGGGTGAGGCCGAGTTGGCGCAGAACTCGGTGCAGGGCCGCATGCTCGAGGTCCAGCAGGCCACCGTGGAGATGGCCGGCCACTCGCGGCTGGAGCAGATCCGCGCATCGATGCGGGGCGAGGCGTTGCCGGCCGGGGGAGCGGCGGGCACTCCGGCGGCTACCCCGGGCACCCCGGCGGCCGCGCCTAAGACCGCCCCGGCCGAGAAGCCCATCGGCCAGCAGTAGGCGAGCGGAGCGAAATGGCGGTTCAGTCCAGTCGCAGTGGGGTGTGGCGGGCGTTGCTGCTGCGCGGTCTCGACACCGCCAGCGACCTTTTCGAGTTGGTCGCGCAGAAAATCAGCGCCGCCACCGATCCGCGGGAAAGGCTACTGCGCCGACGCCGCCGTGCGTTGCGATGGGGTCTGATATTCAGTGCCGGCTGTGTGTTCTGGGGTGTTGTGACGGCGGTGCTGGCGGCCTGGGGCTGGTTCGCGCTGCTGCTGGAGATCACCGGCGGGATTGCGGTCGTGCAGGCGATGATCGCGACGCTGCTGCTGATTCGCTACCGGTGGCTGCGCGCAGAACCGCTGCCCGCGCAGCGGCCGACCAACAGCCGACGCCTGCCACCGCCGAGTTCAGCCGCGCGGCCGGCGATGTACGCGCTGGGGGCCTCCGAACGGGGCTTCTTCTCACTGCTCGGGGTCATGGAGCGAGGAAACATGCTGCCCGCCACCGAGATTCGTGACCTGACCGACGCGGCGAAGAAGAGCTCGGCTGCCATGGCGGCAACCGCCGCCGAGGTGGTGTCGATGGAGCGTGCGGCCAACGGCACTCCGCAGTCACGGTCGTACCTGGCTCCGACCATCAATGCGTTCACTGCACAGTTGAGCGCCGGCGTACGTCAGTACAACGAAATGGTCACGGCCGCAGCGCAATTGGTCTCGTCGGCAAACGGGGATCGTGGCGCCGCGCTGACGGCGTCACGGCAGCGCTACCGCGACGAGTTGGCTGGCGCGACCGATCGTCTGGTCGGCTGGTCGCAGGCTTTCGACGAACTCGGCGGGCTACCGCCGGCCGGCTAGTCACCAAGCCAGAACGGTGAGCGACTGGTCGTCGGCTGAGTCGTCGGGACTAGTTTGTACCGGAAATCCGCCGTCCCCACCACTGCCCACTGCGGCATTGGGGGGTACCACGAGACGGAGGTGATGTGGAGCGACTCGGGCACCGGGTGCTTGGACGGCGTCGTTATCGCCGCGGTGTGGTGAACTCTTCATCGTGACTCCTGGTCGGCTGCGGTGAGGCGATCAATACGCACTCGATGCTGTCAGCGACCATCCCGCAGGACACGAGTAGTGCGCTACTCGATTACGCACATAGCTACCGGTTCAGATAGCCAGGGATATTTACTGCGAGTAGCCCTCGAGCCGCGTTAAACGTCCTGGCCGTGAGTGGTCGACTCATCTCTGGGGCCATAGCGCTCGATGTACGCCTGATGGATGTGCGCGTCGCGCTGGCGACGGCGTTCGTCGACCAGATCCGGGTCGAGGCCGTGCACCTGCAGCATGTGGCGGCGCCACACCTTGTTGAGCGCGTGCGAGAAGTACACGAACGGGATCAGGATCGGCAGCGTCATGCTCAGGTGCACGTCCAGCGTCGTCGGGATCAGCCAGAATGGGGCAACTACCAGCACCGCCGGAACGGCGACGCGGCGCATCATCCGGCCCGTCGCCCCCTTGCCCGCCAGATCGTTGCGCACCCAATCCCGCATGGAGTCGGGCAGCTGCCCGCCGCAGCAGTATCGAATGAACTGAAACGCGTTAGGTCGCGAGACGTTGTCGCTCATCGGAGTCAGAACGACGCCTTGAGTGACGGCAACACCAACCCGGCCAGGCCCCGTACCATCGCTTTGAACGTGTCGAAGAAGTCGAAATAGTCGCGCCACAGCGTGATTTCGCCGTCGTGCACCTCGAACACACCGCAGACCCAGAACTGCAGTCGCAGTGGGCCGAAGATCAGCGCGTCGGTGCGTTCGGTGAGCACAGCGGCGCCGTCGGCGGCGATGCGATGAATCTTCACCTCGAATGCGCTGGAACCGCCCAGCGAGCTGAGCAGCTTCATCACCCTCTTGCGGCCATGGATCGTCGGCAATCCGACGTTCTGGTACACCAGATCCTCAGCCAGCAGTGGGCCAGCCGCGTCGAGGTCTGATTCCTGCAGCGCATAAAGGAACTTTTCGACTGTGTGGGCGTTCTCAACCGTTGTCCGCTCGCTCATACAGCCCAGAGTAGAACTCGCCGGCTGTGGCAGGGTAGGGCGATGCGCGTCGCCGTGGTCGCCGGACCAGACCCGGGACACTCGTTTCCGGCCATCGCGCTGTGCCGACTGTTCTCGGCAGCCGGTGACACGCCGACCCTGCTCACCGGCACCGAATGGCTCGACACCGCCCGCGCCGCCGGCGTCGACGCCGTCGAATTGGCCGGGCTCGACCCCACCGCCGAGGACGACGACCGCGACGCCGGCGCCAAGATCCACCACCGCGCCGCGCGGATGGCCGTGCTCAACCTTCCGCAGTTGCGGGAGCTGGCGCCCGACCTCGTGGTGTCGGATGTCATCACGGCCTGCGGCGGGATGTCCGCCGAGCTGCTGGGAATCCCGTGGATCGAACTGAACCCGCATCCGCTGTACCTGCCGTCGAAAGGACTGCCGCCCATCGGTAGCGGACTGGCGCCCGGCACCGGCGTCAGGGGCCGGCTGCGGGACGCCGGGATGCGGGCGCTGACCGCGCGATCCTGGCGCGCAGGTATACGTCAACGTGCCGAGGTCCGCGTCGAAATCGGTTTGTCTGCAACCGATCCCGGGCCGCTGCGCCGGCTGATCGCCACGCTGCCCGCCCTGGAGGTGCCGCGGCCGGACTGGCCGGCAGAGGCCGTCCTGGTGGGTCCGCTGCATTTTGAGCCGACCGAGCAACGGCTGCCGATCCCACCGGGTTCCGGGCCGGTCGTGGTCGTCGCGCCGTCGACGGCGTTGACTGGGACGCAGGGGATGGCCCAGACCGCCCTGGACTGTTTGGTGCCCGGAACCGGTCTACCCGTCGGCGCACGTGTAGTGGTGTCGAGGCTGAATGGTCCGGATCTGACAGTGCCGTCATGGGCGGTGGCCGGGCTGGGACGCCAAGACGAACTGCTCACGGATGCCGACCTGGTGATCTGTGGTGGTGGGCACGGCATGGTGGCCAAGACGTTGCTGGCCGGGGTGCCCCTGGTGATGGTTCCGGGTGGCGGGGATCAGTGGGAGATCGCCAACCGGGTGGCGCGTCAGGGCAGCGGGCGGCTGATTCGGCCGTTGACGGCCGAGGCACTGGTCAAGGCTGCCGAAGAGGTGCTTTCCACACCGACCTACCGGGAAGCTGCCCAGCGTGCCGCGGCCGGGGTCACCGATGTCGCCGACCCGGTACGGGTGTGCCACGACGCGCTCGCGCACGCTGGTTGACTCGGCTTTGGGTAAATTGGCTCGGCGTGCGGCTAACGGAGTTTCACGAACGGGTCACCTTGCGTTTCGGCGCCACCTACGGCGCCTCGGTGCTGAGCGATCACGTGCTGACCGGCTTCGATGGGCGCACCGGCGCACAGGCGATCGAGGACGGCGCAGACCCGCGCGACGTGTGGCGGGCGCTGTGCGTCGACTTCGACGTCCCCCGCGAACAGTGGTGAGGATCGGCACCTACACCGCCCCCTCGC
>DASQSQ010000360.1:0-11438 GCA_035642315.1 Mycobacterium sp. | reverse complement strand
TGCATCGCGGGATACACCGACCAACCGGCCAGGCAGCTGGCGGGCGTGCTTGGCATGCACTGCCAGGTATCCGGCATGCGGACCGCCGAATCCCATTGGCACACCGAAGCGTTGGGTGTTGCCGAACGCCACGTCGGCGCCGATCTCTCCCGGCGGGGTGAGCAATGTCAGCGCCAACAGGTCCGCGCCGACGGCCACCAACGCGCCGCGGTCGTGTGCCTGCGACACCAGTGCAGACCAGTCGGTGATCCGGCCGCTGGCGCCGGGCAGCTGTGCGATGGCACCGAAGAAGTCGCCCTCCGGCAGGCCATCACGCAGGTCGGTGGTGACGATCTCGATGCCCAGCGGCTCGGCACGGGTCGCCAGCACGGCGGCGGTCTGCGCGAACACGTCGACGTCGACGGCCAGCCGGTTCGCTGAGCCCTTTGGCGCCCGTGCCGCACGAAGCATCAGGGTCATCGCCTCGGCGGCCGCGGTGCCCTCGTCGAGCATCGACGCGTTGGCCACTTCAAGCCCGGTCAGGTCGGCCACCATGGTCTGGAAATTCAGCAGCGCTTCCAGCCGGCCCTGGCTGATCTCCGGCTGGTAGGGCGTGTAGGCGGTGTACCAGGCGGGGTTCTCCATGATGTTGCGCAGCAACACCGGCGGCGTGAGCGTGTCGTAGTAGCCCTGCCCGATCATCGACACCGCATCGGTGTTGGCGTCGGCCATCGTGCGCAACTCGGCCAGCGCCTCGGCCTCAGTGGCGGCAGGGGGCAGCTGGTCCAGGCCGGGTGCGGTGCCGGTGCCGGTGAGCGTGTCGAGGATCCCGGCGGGCACCGCGCGACGAGCCAGCTCTTCCAGGGAGTCAACACCGATGACCTCGAGCATGGCCGAGACGGCGTCGCTATCCGGCCCGATGTGCCGGTCTGCGAAAAGCGGGTTGGTGTGGTCAGACATTGGCGAAACTCCTGACATCGGCAGAGGAACAGGTCCTCCCCCTCTGTCGTCTACCCGAACCGGGCGCCTGAGAGATTCGACATCCGCATGTCTTTCCCCATGGGCGGGCGACCCGAAGTCACGGGCCACCGCTTTCCAGAGGCATCGGGGTCTGGCGCGGTCCGGGTGCCTGAGAGGTTGACGGAGAGGTGTTGCTCCTTCGGCGTCCGTGGCTGGCAGCCACGGAACTCTCCCGCGCAAGAACGATGCGGAATCGAGTTTACCCGCCGAATTGCCCAGGGGCTGATGGCCGGCGGTTTTCCTACGCCGCCGCCGTACTACCTTCCGCCTGGCCCGGGTGCTGTCCTGGGCGCTGCGGCAGGACAATGAGCCCCGCGACGATGATGGCCGCGATCACCGCGGAAGCCAGGGGGCGGCTCAGGTCCAGGCCGCCATGGCTGACGGGCTTGTCGAGGAAATCGCCGACCGTTGCGCCGAGCGGCCGAGTCAGGATGAAGGCGACCCAGAAGAGGGTGACGCGGGACACGCCAGTCCAGAAATACAGGGCCGCGACCGCGACGAGACCGGCAGCAAATACCAGTGCGCCGCCTTCGTACCCGACCCCGCCGGTGTCGGCGAGCCAATCGCCGAGTGCGGTGCCCAGAGTCTGCGAAAACGTGATGGTGGCCCAGTAGTACGCCTCTACTTTCGGCGTCGAAACGGTATTAACCGACACCGTTCCCTGCGATCTGTGCCAGAGCCCCAGTATGGCCAAAAGACAACCCAACAGCAGGAGCGTCCCACCCGCATAGCCGATGCCAAGTGATCGGTCGGCGAAGTCCGCCAACGTCGTGCCGAATGTCGTCGAGGCGACGATGGTCGCCCAATAGAGAACCGGATGGAAGCGCTTCGCCAAGATCTGTGCTGCGACGAGCACCACCAATGCGACGCCGAACAACGCGGATCCGGCTAGGTATCCCCAATTCAGCGTCATCGTTACGGTGTCGCCGCCCGTCTCGCCGAGTGTCGTCGCCATGACCTTGATGACCCAGAAGCCAAGGGTGACCGCAGGCACCTTGCTCAACGCGTGTGTCGTAACGTCGCTCACGCTCATCCGCCTCTTTCCGCCCAGACGCCTCCGCCATACTGAAGCGGCCGAAATGGGGAGATCGCTCGAATTGCGATGAGTTGGCACAAAGTTGGACGGGACTTATTCCGCCGGTAATGAGCTGCGGTGCGGGTTGGTCCTAGCCGATCTTGCGGTCGCGGTGCTTACGGCGCGACGCAAGTTCGTCTTCCGGCGCGGCGATAGACTCGCCGCCGTCGGCGCGTTCGCCCGGGAAGTCCGCGATCGCACCGGTCAGCTCCCGCATAGCCCCGGACACGGCGATTCCGAACACACCCTGCCCGCCCTGCAGCAGGTCGACGACCTCTTCGGCCGAGGTGCACTCGTAGACCGTGGTGCCGTCGGAGAACAGCGTGATGTTGGCCAGGTCCTGTACACCGCGCTGACGCAGATGGTCGACCGCGACGCGGATGTTGTGCAACGAGATACCTGTGTCAAGCAGCCGTTTGACGATCTTGAGGACCAGAATGTCCTTGAACGAATACAGCCGCTGGCTGCCTGATCCGGCCGCGCTGCGAATCGACGGCACCACAAGCGACGTACGTGCCCAGTAGTCCAGCTGGCGGTAGGTGATCCCGGCGATTTGGCACGCACTCGGACCCCGGTAGCCGACCAGTTCGTCGGGCACCGAATCGTCGGGGAACAAACCGGCCTGCACGGGCAGCTCGGGGCGCGTTGCTGGGGTCTCGTCGATCGCGGTGACGGACTCGAGGTCCAATTGGTCGTCACGTGGTTGGTCTCCCACGATGCTTCCTCTCGCCGATCACGCTCGTTACGGGCTGCCGATAGCCGCGATTGCTCAGTCGAGTGCTTGTGAGCATACGCTTTTCGACACGCTGTGGTGTTCGTAGAACTAATCAGTCGAGATCAAAGTATGGCGGTCGCTGCGATGACTCCACGCTATCCAGAGGGCGTGTCGAGGTCGAACTCGCAGATGAGACGGATCCGTAATGTTGCTGGCGTCGTCACGACGCCCCTCGACATGAGCCCGATCAGGTTGCTGACGTGCACCGACGGAGCCGTCGCGGGGCGCTTTGTCAGCGTGTCAGGTGGCCTTGAAATCGTCGGGGGAAACGCTGTCCAAAAATTCCTTGAACTTCTCCACCTCGTCCTCTCGGACCGCGGTTGAGGGCTCCTCGTCGCTTTCGTCGGGAATCAACAGGCCCGCCTCCGCGAGAACCGCTTCCTCGACGTAGATCGGCACGCCGACCCGCAAAGCAATGGCCACCGAGTCCGATGGCCGCGCCGATACGGTGATGTTGCGGTCGAAGATCAGATCGGCGTAAAACGTCCCTTCTTGCAAGTCGACGATCCGCACTTCCTTCAGCGAATGACCAAGCGCGGCAATAAGATCCCGAATGAGGTCATGCGTCAGTGGACGTGGCGGCTCGACTCCTTGTTGTTCAAGGGCGATCGCGGCGGCCTCGGATTGGCCGATCCAGATCGGCAGGTAGCGGTCACCGTTGGCTTCGCGCAGCAGCAGGACCGGCTGGTTCTGCGGCTGCTCGACGCGAATGCCGACGACGCGAACTTCACCCATCTGTGTCTGCCCTCCGCACCTGCTGCCGTATCCATGCCAGACCTGCCTCGACGTCGCGGTGGAAGACCATGCCGCCGAACACAAGCTGTCGTCCGAAGTCTAGTCCTTCAACGGTGCAGTACGTCGCGCACTGCCGACTTGATCAACGACGTGTGCAACGTGATTGCCAGCGCGGCGACTTCCCGTGCCAGGTCATCGGCGCGGTCGCGGGCGCCGGTCTTCGTGGCCCTGCCAAGCGGGCCGGCAATTTGCGCTATCAGGTCGGACTGCCGGTCGGCGGCTGAACGGAATGCCCTCAGGTGACGCGGCTCGACCCCGTATTCGGCGAGCGCTCGGGCGCACTGCAGGATCACCACCGCGTGTTCGTCGAAGAAACCCCCCGGCCCGGTGGTGATCACGCCCGCTTTGAGCAGCGCGATCAACAGCTCAGCGTCCACCCCTGAGCGCTCGAGCAGATCCTCGCGGCTCAGCCGGATGCGGGTGGGTGCCACCGCCGCGGGATCCGAGCCCGATTGATCAGATTCCCCGTTGCCGACAGACACCAATCGCGGTACACCGTAAGGCGATCCGGCCAGCGGCAATTCGCCGTCGGGCTGCGCGTCCAGCTGCGCTTTGATCACCTTCAGCGGTAGATACTGGTCGCGCTGAGCCGTCAGAATGAAGCGCAATCGCGCGCAGTCATAGGCAGTGAACCGGCGATAACCCGATGCCGCGCGCTGCGGCGTGACGAGACCCTCGGCCTCCAAGAAACGGATCTTGGAGATCGTCACATCCGGGAAGTCTGGGCGTAGCAGGTCGAGGACCGCTCCGATCGACATCCCGGCCAGCCCGGGGGTCTCGGGCGCGGTCACTAGCTTCCGGGCCCTCCGTTGTCGTCGCCGACCTTGGGTCCGGTCAAGAACACCAGGCGGAATTTGCCGATCTGGACCTCGTCGCCGTTCGCCAGCACGGCCGAGTCGACCGGCTCCCGATTGACGTAGGTGCCGTTGAGGCTGCCGACGTCCACGACTTGAAACTCGTCGGATTCCAATCGGAATTCCGCGTGCCGCCGACTGACGGTGACGTCGTCGAGGAAGATGTCGCTGTCGGGATGGCGACCGGCCGACGTCGTCGGCTGGTCGAGCAGGAAGCGGGACCCGGCGTTGGGCCCCCGTTTGACGACCAGCAACGCCGAACCGACCGGCAGGCCCTCGACGCCTGAGACCGCGGTCTCAGAACCCGCTTGCGCGGGAGCGTCCAGTTCATTGAGGAAGTCGGCGCGGAAGACCGATGTCGTCTCCACGGTGACTTCGTCAGAGGTCTGGTCGTTGTCCTTCTCCGTCACCCGCTGCTCCTCACTGGCCGCTGCTGTGTTGTCTGGTTGGGCCCGCTCGACCGGTTTCCCACCCGCTTTGACCGTCGATGTGTCGACCGTACCGTGCACGGGACCCCAATGTGCCCTCCCCCGCCGGATCGGCGCATGCATCTCCCTCGTCGCCGAGCGAAGGAACGATAACAGGGGTCATTCCGCCAGTGTGGCGCGGTAGGCCTCGGCGTCCAGCAGCGCCGCAAAGTCCTGCTCGTAGGAGTCTGAGTCGACTTCGAGGTCGAGCAGCCACCCGGCGCCATAGGGGTCGGAGTTGACCAGTTGCGAGTTGCCATCCAGATCGCTATTCACGGCAACAACTTTCGCCGACACCGGTGCGAACAGATCCGACACCGACTTGGTCGACTCCACCTCGCCGAAGGACTCGCCCGCAGTCACCTCGGTACCCACATCGGGCAGCTGGACAAACACGACGTCGCCAAGCGCCGACTGCGCGAAGTCCGTGATCCCTACCCGAACGGTGTTGTCCCCGGTACGGCGAATCCACTCGTGCTCGGCGGTGTAGTGCAAGTCAGGCGGAATTTCGCTCACGGTGTTCCTGTTCTACTCGACCAATCAGGGGTAAATCACTTTCCTGGCTGAGCGTATTGGCGCGGTTTTGGTTGTCGCAAGGCGGTGACGTCCACTTTGTCACCCTGCTGGACGGACATGGTGCCACCGACGCGTTTGACGCTGTCCTCCGCGCCGCCGGGAATGTTCATCGCCGCCGCCAGTGTTGGCGGATCACCAATGGCCAGAACCGAATACGGCGGCATCAGCGTTTTGCCGTCAACGGTCAGCGCACCGGGAGCTCCGACGATCCAGGTGTCGACCACAACTCGCACCACCTGGTGGCCGTCGCCGATCTGGATGGCTTCCGCCCCGGCCGCCCGCAGCTCGTTGATCACGTCGAGCATCGCCTCGGGGGCCACCCCTGGTCCGGGGTCCTCGATCCGGACGGTGACGCCCGGACCGGTGGCCCCGACGGTGCCGATCAGGATCGACAGCGCGGCCAGCCGGGCCTGGGCATTTTGGATGGCGGCCTGGTCGTTGCTGCCGGAAGCCTGCAACGCGGACAACGTGCGCTGCAGCTCAGCAACTTCGGTGCTCAGCGTCGCCTCGCGCTGGTGTAGCGAGTCCAGCAGCACCAGCAGATCCGCCGGACGGGCGGTGTCCAACGAGTCGCCGGAATTGTTTTGACGGACCTGGGTCGTGATGGCAGCACCAAGCAACAAGCACAGCAAAACGGCCAGTGTGCCGAAGACCGTGCGGCCGCGTCGCAGCATGCCGGGAAATCCGCGTGAATGCACTTCCCCGATTTCGGGGCGTGGCTGATGCGGCGGCAATTCATGGCGGCCGGGCTGCGCAGCATCGTCGGCGCCGTGTTCGGGCTGCGGTGCCGCGGTTTGCTCGGCGTTGGGCTCGGTTTCACTGCCCCGCTGTGCGCCTTCGGATTTGGCGTCGCTCATCTCGGCCTCATGCCTGTTATGCCCCGAACAGCCGGCGGCGCAGGGCGGCGGCGTTGCCGAAGATGCGGATGCCTAACACGACGATGATCGCTGTCGACAATTGTGTGCCCACACCCAATTGGTCGCCGACGTAGACGATCAGCGCGGCGACCAGAACGTTGAAGACGAACGACACCACGAAAACCTTTGGGTCGAAAATGCGCTCCAGATAGGCCCGTAGCCCGCCGAACACCGCGTCGAGCGCGGCGACGACCGCGATCGGCAGGTACGGCTGGATTACCTCCGGCACGTTGGGATGAAACACCAGGCCCAACACGATCCCGACGACCAGCGCCGCAATACCGATCATCGGTGCTCCGCTCTCCTCACCACTAAGGGCCAATCTTCTTGGCGAACTTGACATCTCGGACCGCCCCCGCCGGCAGCATGAGATCGTCACGGGCGCTGACGTCGACACCGACGCCGTAGGACGCCTCCAGGAGCCGTAACCGGCGCAGGCCGGGGCTGCTGCCGAAAATGTCCTGCATCGAATGCGGGGGTCCGACGGCAAGGACCGCATATGGGCTACTGATCGGATTATTGTCGACCAGAATCGCCCCGCCTGCCTGCCGGATGGTCACGTTGGGCCCGATCCGGACACCGCCGACAGCGATCGCCTCAGCGCCGCTGGCCCACAACGAATTGACCACCAGCTGCAGATCGCGATCCAGGATGATCTGCCGGCTACCGGCCACCCGCTGCTTGGACACGTCGGAAAGATTCGGCCCCAGGCCGGGGTCGGTTACCTTCACACTCAGACCCGGACCGGTGACGGGCGTGCTTGCCGCAGCCAGGCTGAGCATGTCGAGGTTGGCGAGCAGCCGCCGGCCCTTGGCGTCCTCGGTCAGCGCTCGGCGCTGAATGTCATCACGTTGGACCGTAAGCGCATTCCGACGCGCGGCTAGGTCGCTTGTTGTTGTCTCCTCCGAGCGCACGCTGCCCGCCAGCACCCGCTGGGCGGCGCTGACCCCCGGCGCGACCAGCCGTGCCTGGGCAACAGCCGCGGCGAACACCGTCGCCACCAGCAACGCCGCCAACGCTTGCCAGATCCAGGTCGCAACACGGGCCCGACCGGTCTGCGGCCCGCCGGCGCGGTCCCGCTTGGCGGCCGCGGCCGCGTAACCGGGATCTAAGTGCTCGGAAAGCAGGGCGCGCAGCAACGACGGCACCGGGATGAACTGCGGTCGCCCCGCTTCGTGGGCGGACAGGCCCGCGTAGGGGTCGTAGCCGCCCAGCGCCTGGTCAGCCATCGGCTTCTGCCGTACTCGTCAGCGGTTTTTCGCGGCGCGTCCGCACCGGAGGCAGCCGGCGCATCACCAACACCACCTGCACCGCGTACAACACGAACGACCACAGGTAGAAGTAGATGCCCCAGATCAAAAAGGCCCAGCCGCAGGCCAAGATGACACGACTCCACGTGGCGTCGTAATGGCCAAGCAAGATGAGCGGAAACGCCGACATCAGAGCGAAAGTCGCGGCCTTGCCGATATAGATCACGGGCAGCGCGGTGAACCCGCGGGTGCGCAGCAGCGGCAGCTCCGCGGCCAGCAGCACGTCGCGGGCCAGCAGAACAGCGATGATCCACCACGGCACGATGCCCCGCAGCCCGAGAGCGATGGGAACGGTCACCATATAGAGCCGGTCGACGGCCGGATCCAGATACTCACCAAGCTTCGACGACTGGTTCAGCAGTCGGGCGATCTTCCCGTCGGCCCAGTCCGATGCGCCGCTGAACATCAGCACGGCCACTGCCCAACCGTCGGAATGAGCAGCCAGCAGCAGGTAGATGAAGACCGGGATCAGCACCAGACGGAGCCCGCTCAGCAGGTTCGGCACCGTCAGCAGCCGGTCGTGTGCGGGCCGGTGCTCCATGACGCGTGACCTTAGCTCGCGTCAGCCTCAGCGGAAGATGCCGGGCAGGCTCAGCGCGGACAGCGAGTCGTCGTTCAGCGGGTTGTCGTGCACCATGTACGTCCACGTCGACGTCGGCCGGGCCAGCTTGGACAGGTCCACACCCGGCTCCTCCTCGATCGCCGGTGAGGTTTCGAAGGTCTGTTGGCCCGCTTCGATCGCGTCGGCCGCCAGCGACGCGAACGCGTCCACGGCCATCCGGTGGAACTCGTCCAGCGGGTTCTGCCGCCCGAGGGCGCGCAGATGGATGCTTTCCCGGATGTCGGCCAGGTAGGCCAGGTGGTCGGCCCAGCCGCGGTCCAGGTGATACAGCATGATCAACCGGCAAATCGTTTCCAGGCCGTCTACCGACAGGTTCTCGGAGAGCTCCTCGTAACGATCGGGCGCCAGCTCGGCCAGCTCCTCGCGGGCGGCGGCCGTGCTGAGCAGCGTATTGCGCCGCTCGACGATGATGGCCCGCTGCTGGGCGATCAGCTGGTTGTAGCGCCAGGTGTTCGCGTGCACGTCGAGCAGCCGGCCCTCGGCGACGCGCTGGGCGTGCTCCAGCAATCCGGCCACCTTGTTGCTGACGATGCGGCCGTCGTCGTCGGTCTGCATGGGCAGCTTGTTGGGTTCGAGGTTGGCCGCCGCGACATCGTCTTCCCAGCTGGAGAAGAACACCGACGACCCCGGATCGCCCTGGCGGCCGGCGCGCCCGCGCAGCTGGTTGTCCAGCCGCTCGGTGTTGTGCCTGCCGGTCCCGATCACGTGCAAACCGCCCAGCTCGACGACCTTCTCGTGATCGGCTTCGTCGGAGCCGCCGAGCCGGATGTCGGTGCCGCGGCCGGCCATCTGGGTCGACACGGTGACCGCCCCGAGCTTGCCGGCCTCGGCGATCACCGCGGCCTCTTCGGCGTCGTTCTTGGCGTTGAGCACCACTGCCGGCACGCCGCGACGCTGCAGCCGCTCATGCAACTCCTCGGACTCGGCCACGTCGTGGGTGCCAACCAGCACCGGTTGTCCGGTTTCGTGCATCTCGATGATGTGGGCGATGATCGCGTCGGTTTTCGCCGCAGCGGTGATGTAGACCCGGTCTGTCTCGTCCTCGCGGATGTTCGGGGTGTTCGGCGGTATTGGCGAAACGCCGAGTTTGTAGAACTGGCGCAGCTGTTCGCCGGCGGCCAGCGCGGTGCCGGTCATCCCGCAGACCGTCGGATACCGGTTGATCAATGCCTGCACCGTGATGGTGTCCAGCACCTCACCGGTTTCGGTGGTCTCGATGCCTTCCTTGGCCTCGACCGCGGCCTGCAGACCGTCCGGCCAGCGTTGCAGTTGGGCGATGCGGCCACGGGAGGCGTTGATCAGGTGCACGGCGTCGTCGCGCACGATGTAGTGCACGTCGCGGTGCAGCAGGACATGCGCGTGCAGCGCGACGTTGACCTCGGTGAGCGTGGTGCCGACATGCTCCTCGGAGTACAAATCGATTCCACCGAGCTGCTTTTCGACTCTGGCCGCCCCGGCCGCGGTCAGGTGGACGTTGCGGCTGTCGGAGTCGGTGTCGTAATGCACGCCGGCCTGCAGCGCGCCGACCAGCCGAATGATCTCCAGCCGCGGTGTCTCGCGGTGGGTGGTTCCGGCCAGCACCAGCGGCACCAACGCCTCGTCGACCAGCACCGAGTCGGCCTCGTCGATCAGGGCCACGTCCGGATTCGGCGACACTAGGTCGGCGACGTCGGTGACCAGCTGATCGCGCAGCACGTCGAAGCCGATCTCGTTGACCGAGCCATAGGCGACATTGCACTTGTAGGCCGCGCGACGTTCCTCCGCCGTCGACTCGGCGGTGACCCAGCCGACCGTCAGGCCCAGCGCCTCCAGCAGCGGCCCCATCCACTCGGCGTCGCGGCGGGCCAGGTAGTCGTTGATGGTGACGACGTGAACGTGCCGGCCGCCCAACGCGTACCCGGCGGCGGCGATCGCTCCGGCCAGGGTTTTACCCTCGCCAGTTGCCATTTCGATCACGTCGCCGGCCAGCATGCGCAGCGCGGCGAGGAGCTGCACGTCGAATGGCCTTAGCTCGGTGGAGCGTTCGGCCGCTTCCCGCGCGATCGCCAAGAACTGTGGGATGTCGTCGGCTTCGGAGAGGTCGTCGAGGTCGAGCAGGCCCGCGGCTTTGCGTAATTGCTCGTCGTCGAGGCCGGCGGCTTTCTCGTCATACTCCGACGAAGCGCTGGCCTGGGCCTGTGAACGACTTTGATCCTTCTCTGCGCTGGCGCCGAGCAGCCGCCAGAATCGGCTACTCAGGCGGCCCGATGAAGCGTTGGTGGTCTTTGGCACAGATCAACGGTACGTCAGCCGTGTCATGCCCGGTCGACGACGATGCGGGCCGTTGCGCGGCCCGAGGTGGGGGCACCTCCCGCTTGCGGGGGCAAGTCGACCCATCAGGCCAGATTCGACCGGCGCGGATAGGCGACCGCCGGGTCGGTGAGCACGTTGACGACGGCGGGTAGGCCGCTGCCCAGGGCGCGTTTCAACGCGGGCCGAAGCTCCGCGGGCGTCGACACCAGCTCGCCGTGCCCGCCCAGCGCACGCACCACCTCGTCGTAGCGGGTCTCGGGGCGCAGCTCGGCCACCACCGAATAGCCGTACAACGCTTCCATGGGGTGTTTTTCGAGGGCCCAGATGCCGTTGTTGCCGATCACCGACACCACCGGCACGTTGTGCCGAACCAAGGTGTCCCATTCCATGCCGCTGAACCCGAAGGCGCCGTCGCCTTGCAGCAAGACGACCTGGCGGTCCGGGCGGGCCAGTTTGGCGGCCAGCGCATAGCCCGGACCCGAGCCGAGACAACCGAACGGGCCGCTGTCGAGCCAGGCGCCCGGGACGTAGCTGTCGATGACGCGGCCGGCATAGGAGCCGAAATCACCGGCGTCGACGACGATGATCGCGTCGCGGTCCAGCAGCGGCGCCAATTCGGCGTAGACCCTCATCGGATGCAGCGGGCTGCGGTCATCGGCCAGATCGGCCTGTTCGCGGTCTCGCGCCCCGGTCTCGGTTGCCCGCAACCCGGCGAGCCAGTCGTCGTGGCCGGCTGCCGTCGGTTCACCCAGCGCG
>DASQSQ010000359.1:0-2276 GCA_035642315.1 Mycobacterium sp. | reverse complement strand
CGACGACCACCATCCGGAGGTGGCCGAGGTTGCGTTCACCGTCGCGGACGCCTATCAGGGCCGCGGGATCGGATCCTTTTTGATCGCTGCCCTCTCCGTTGCCGCGCGGGTCGCCGGAGTCGACAAATTCTCCGGCCGCATGCTCGCCGACAACGTGGCGATGCGCGCGATCATGGACCGCTACGGCGCGTTCTGGGCGCGCGACGACATCGGAGTGGTCACCACCGTCGTCGACGTGCCCGAGCCGCACGATCTCCCGTTGAGCCGCGACATGGTCGCTGAAATCAAACACGCCGCGCGTCAAGTGATTCGGGCCGTCAGTTAGCGTGCGGTTCTGGGCAGCTGCGACGGTTCTCCCGCTGCTCGTCGCGTGCGCCCACCCGAGCCAACACGCGCCGGCGCCCTCGGCCGGCGCGGCGGCACGCCACGTCGATCCTGCAAACATCAGGCGCGTGCGGCGCGACATACCGCCCGGCTACGAGGTGACCACGATGTCGGGTGTGACCGCGCCGCCGGGCATTTGGGGCCTCGGCGTAGCCGGCGTCGCGACCCCGCCCCGCTGTGCGGCGCTGGCCGACCCGGCCGGCGGTCACGGGCAATCCCCCCAAGGCATTTCGGGATCGGGTGCCGGCGGCACCGTATACGCGGTGGTGGTCGCGGCGCCTACGGGCCCGATGGCGCTGGATCAGTCCCTGGTTGCTCAGTGCCGGCAATGGGGCATGACTGGGCGGCGCGCCAGCGCGCGTGTCCATCTGGTCGATGCGCCCCGCATCGATGGCGCTGAAACCCTGGGCATGGCCGCCGAAATCGTGACATCGGTTGAAGGAGGCAATGAAATCGGTTCGCGGGCAAGCACCTTCACCGCCTATCTGGGCGACTACTATGCGTTCACCACGCTGATCAGTGACCCCGGCTCACCGCATTCGCCGCTGACGCCACAGTTCGCGGCCGATCTTCTGGTGAAAACCGTGTCGGCGTTACGCGCCTGAAGGAGGTGCATTAGATTGACGCGGATGATGAGAATAGCGGTCGCGATCGGAAGTGCCTGCTTGCTGGCGGCCTGTTCATCTCACGGATCTTCGGATAACGCGCCCACCGCCGATATCACCAAGATTTCTCAGGTGAAGTCCGACTTCGGGCCGGAATTCAAGGTCAAGGACGTCCCGAAGACCGGCATCGATCCCAAGGTGCTGTCGACCCACAAGCTTCCGGCGGGACTGAAGTTCGACCCGCCCGATTGCTCGTCGTTCGTGGTCGGCCAGGACATGCCACCGGGCCTGCAGGGAAACATGGCCGCCGTCTCCGCCGAGGGTGATGGGAACCGGTTCATCGCTATGGCCGTCCAGACGTCCGCGCCGGTGCCCTTCGAGGACCCCAGCCGGAACTGCCGGAAGGTGGCATTCGAGGGCGGCCGGATGCGCGGCCTGATCGAGGCCGTCGACGTGCCGCAGATCGACGGGACCCGCACCCAGGGGGTGCACCGTGTCCTGCAGACCGTGGTGCAAGGAAAGCCGCGCAGCGGCGAGCTTTACAACTACTCCGCGCACTTCGGCGACTATCAGGTGATCATCACCGCCAACCCGGTGCCGCAACCCGGCAAGCCCCCGACGCCTATCGACACCAACAAGGCGCGCGACCTGTTGGTCAAATCCGTCGCCGCGGTCAGAGGCTGATTTTCTTTACCGCACGTCTCGTGGCCGGAACTGAATACTGACCCGAGGGCCGGTAGCCGCCGACGTTTTGGGCACCGAGTGCTCCCAGGTCCGCTGGCACGAACCACCCATCACCAGCAGATCGCCGTGAGCCTGCGGCAGGCGCAACGACGCGCCGCCGCCGCGTGGTCGCAACGCGAAGGCGCGGGTGGCGCCGAGACTGACGATCGCCACCATGGTGTCCCGGGTGCTGCTGCGGCCGATGGTGTCGCCATGCCAGGCGACACTGTCCGATCCGTCGCGGTACCAACACAGCCCTACCGTGGTGAACGGCTCGCCCAACTCGCCAGCGTAGATGTCGTTGAGCCGGCGGCGCAGTCGGCTCAGTTGCGGGTGCGGCGGATCCTCGACGGTGAGGTCATGAAAGCTCACCAGGCGGGGCACATCGAGGACGCGGTCGTACATCTGCCGCCGCTCGGCCCGCCACGGCACCGCGGTGAGCAGTTCGCTCAGTAGGTCGTCGGCGCCGGTCAGCCATCCGGAGCGGATGTCGATCCAGGCTCCGTTGCCCAGCGCCCGTCGTCCGCTGCACTCGAATAACGACTCCTGTACCGCAATCGCCAC
>DASQSQ010000358.1:0-13645 GCA_035642315.1 Mycobacterium sp. | reverse complement strand
ATCGTCATGAACATCGCATCGCCGCGTTCAGTGCGCTCCACCAGCATCGGCGAGACGATGGCCATCATTACCCCGAAGAAGCTCTGCCTGCGTACCCCGTCGCGGACGTCGGCGAGACTAATCGGCGCGTCCGGGCCAAGGACCGCATGGTAGGCCTGCAGTAGCGCGTCGTAATGCGTGCGCCGATCCGCGACCGGCAGCGCGCCGCCAAGAAAGTAGGCCAGGTCGGTCATCGCCGGACCCCATGTGACGGTTTGCCAATCGACCACCGTCAGCGGGCGATCGGCGCCGGCGGCGCCGAACAGCATGTTGTCCAATCGATAGTCGCCGTGCACCAAACCCTGAATGCGCCCCTCGGCAGCCTCCTCTGCCAGGTAGGCGTCGAAACCGCCGACCAGCCGTTCGCACACCATGCGGTGCTGCGGTGCAATCTGGTCGCCGTAGCGATCGACGAAGGCGGCGTGCAGCGCCGTGACCAAGCCTTGGTTGACCTGCGTGTCGCGGCGCAGCCACGGTGCGTTGGCGAGCGTGGTGTCACCGAGCAACGGGCCCTGCAGCCGGGCCAGCTCGGTTACGGCGAGCCGGGCCTGTTCGATTGTGGCGCCGCGGATTTCATCGCCAACGACCGCCGGCTTCGCGTCGCCCAGCAGAACATCGAAGATGCCGGCCGAAGCGTCGAAAGCGGCGTGATAACACGGCGCGACGGGTCCGCGCAGGCGCGGGGCGATATCCCGATAGAAGCAAACTTCACGCTCGTACAGGCCCAGACTTCCGCCGGTCTGCCGGCTCATGGGGTCAGTGGCCGCGACCTTCAGCACCACGGAGTCCGGTCTACCGCTGCCCGACTCGCCATCGGCATAGGTCAGCTCAACGCGATAGCACTCACTCATCTGACCCGTGCCTATCCGCTCGACGCTGAAATCGGCGATATTTCCGGCGCCGACGGCAGCGGTCAGCCAGTCATTGGTGAGGTCAACGGGGCTTTCGACGACGTTGTCGGTGTGCGGTGTCATGGCTCGTCCACGAAACCATATTCGCCGTCATCGCGCCAGAGAGAAGCCCCGCCATGCCATCCGCCGCTGCGGGTGCGGATCAAATTCGAGACGCGACGTGCGGTCGAAGACCATGACCGCGCGATCGTGCTCGGTGTAGGTCGGCCAGTCGTCGCCGGGTATCCCGGTGCGGCTGAATGACCGCCAGCGCCTTTGCACTTCGTTGGTGACCCGCCGGGCGGATCGCCGATCGGCGGCCGCGGTCAGCATCGCCCCGAACCTGGTGCGGTAGATACCGAAGACCGCCAACAGTTCGGTGGCGTGCGTGGCGCCCAGTCCGGACCAGCGCAATACCCGCGGTGCGTAGTCATATCGATAAAGATAAGTGGGCGCATAGCTGCCATGCGCTTCGGCGATCTCCCAGGCAGCGGAGCTGAAGGCGAAGTCGCCACCCAGTCGCACGCACGCAGACCGCTCCGGATAATCCGGGTAAGCGGCCGTAATGCGTTCCCGGGTAGCCGGTTCCACCTCGGCGAGCAACGCTTCGACCATCGGCTCGGTGGTCGGCAGCAGCGGCAAGAAGCGGGTGAACAAGCGCCCCTCTTCGGCATTGGTTCCGACGATCAGCGGCACCCGGTGCGCTTCGCCGCGCCGCATCGCCTCGACGGGCTCCAGGGGCAGAATGTCATCACCGAAAACCGGGCCGATCGGGAAGGCGCCCAGCATGTCTCGCACGCCCTGGTCGATCAGGCGGTTTTGTGCCGCCACCAAGTCGGCGGGAGAAGCCTGCATCAGCGCGTGGGTGGCATCCCGCTTGCGCACACCCAGCAGCGTCGCGAATCGTTCCGCGAACTGTGCCGCGATTTCTCGCGAACGCACCATGCCGGTCGCCGGGCTTTCCGAAATAACTTGGGCGAAAAGACCTTCAGTCTCCGGCACCCCCAACAACGTAGCGACCGCATGTGCGCCGGCACTTTCACCGAAGACCGTGACTTTGCCCGGATCACCGCCGAACGCCGCAATATTCTGCTGAACCCAGCGCAACGCCAAGATCAGATCGCGCAAGAACAGGTTGCTCTCGAGAGTGACGTCGGCGGAAGACAGCGACGACAGATCCAAACAACCCAGCGCGCCAAGCCGGTAGTTGACCGATACATAGACACACCCACGGCGGGCAAGACCCACACCGTCGTAGATCGGAGTGGCGGAGCTGCCCATGATGTATCCGCCGCCATGGACGAACACCATCACCGGTAGCGACTCACTCTCCGGCGCTTCCGGCGCGACGACGTTGAGGGTGAGGCAGTCCTCGCCCATCGGCTGGTACTTGTTGACGCCGACGATCGTGTAGCGCCGCTCCTGCGGCGCGCACTTGGTGAAGCCGTGGCAATAACGCACGCCTCGCCACGGCTGAGCCGGCTGCGGCGCCCGAAAGCGCAACGCACCAACCGGCGGCCGGGCGTACGGGATGGATCGCCAGCGGTGCACGCCGTCGCGGGTAAAGCCTTCGACGGTGCCGGCGGCCGTGGTCACGCGGACCGTGTGTTCGTGTATTACCTGACGGTAGCGAACCTCAGGGGGCCACGCTCGGCATCTCGAGTTCGAGGACCCGAATTTCGCCGCTATCGCCGTCGACCTCGACGAGCGCACCCGGCGGCAGACGGCGGGTGGCGTCCTGAACATCGACCACACACGGGATGTCGAACTCACGCGCGACCACGGCGGCATGCGACATCGGACCGCCGAGTTCGGTGACCACCGCGGCCGCGTAGGAGAAGGCGGCGGTGTAGCCGACGTCGGTGACCTGGGCGACCAGCACCTCTCCGGGTTCCAGGTCGTCGATGGATTCCGGCCTGACGATCCGCACCCGGCCGCGAGCTCGGCCGCCACCGACACCGACGCCGTTCAGGGTCGCTCCCGCGGCGACACCGGTCGCCAGCGCGGTAGCGGCTTGCCAGCTGCCGCTGAAGGCTGCTGGTGGGGCGAAGCCAGCCAGCCGTTGTTGTTCTGCTCGACGGCGCGCGACCAGGCCCGCGGCATCGGCGGGCAGCGCGTCGAGTTCGTCCACCAGTAGGTAGAACACGTCGTCAACGGCTCCGAGAACACCGGAGTTCAACAGTCTGCGCCCGAGCTCACGAAGTAAGTTGCGTAGCAACCAGTTTGACCGGACCATTCGATCGCGACGGACTTCGCGGTCACGAAGCTGATGAGCGGCAAGGCGCGCAACGGGACGGGCCTGCAGCGGAATTGACGGACGACGTGTCTCCGGTCGGGTGGGAATGTTCAGCGATTTGGCCACCATGCGGAGCAGCATTTCGGGGTCGTCGGCATAGCTGGCGGACCGCATCTCGAGCTCAGCGGGCCCACGGTGCCCCATCACCTTCAGCTCGGCCAACACCGCCGCGTGGAATTCCGGGGTTTGGGCAGCCAACTCGCCGAGGTGGTCGCCGGGGCCGGCCAGAATCCGGTTCAGGTCAGGGTCGCGCCGCGCCGCGTCCGCGAGTCGGTACACACTGCTCAACGGCTGTGCGCTGGCCAGGTTCTGACCGACCGGCAGCACCATGTCACGTCCGCTCAAGCCGCGCAGCACCACGCTGAGAGCTGCGAACGCCATGAACGACCCCGACGCCAGCACCCAACCGTGTACCACGTGATCGCGCGCTAGCAGGATCAGACTCTGCAGTCGCGCGTCAGAAAGCAACGAAAGATCGCCTGCGGCAAGTTCTTCCAGGCGATCGATGTCGTCGACGAAGTCCCGTGTGTCGTAGGGTGCGCCAACGGTCAAACCCGCCAGGTTGGCCCCGAACACCCCCAGGTTGCGAATGACGCGCAGCGGCCCCATGGGGCTGGATTCGCGCGGCAGCGGTTGCTCGCCGTAGATCGGCATGCGGGCCACGCTCTGGCCGAAGAAGTGGCTCTGGCGAATCACCGTGGCGGGTTTGACGAACGGCACGGTTTCGGCCATGAAATGCGCGGTGGTAATGGCGCCGTACAGGCGGTGCGCGAAGACACCAATGGTTCGGGTGGCCATCTCGCGCTGAATCAAGCCGCCGGGCCGCAGCCGTCTGGCGATGATCGCACCCCCGGCGCGCAGTCCGTGCACGGTCACCGACGCCGACGACGGTGAGAACGGCCCGGGCAGCGCCTCGGACAGATTGGTGGCGAGGTAAGTCGGGAAGCGCAGGTCGATCGGCGTGTCGAACTCACCGTTGGCGCCGTCCGGGCCGGCCAAGACCGGATCGACTCCGTCGGCGGCCGGCACGTCAACCGATGGAATGTCTTGGGCATGGGTCAGCCGCCAGGGCAGCGAAATCACCCGCCTGCCGATGGTGACGCGCCCGCGCACCGCCAACGCAACGTCGTCGACGCATTCCTCGGCGCTCCACGCCGGTGTGAAGTTCCATTTGTGCTGCAGGAGTGCGGTATCCATCGATGGGGCACTCAGGAGGCGGTCGAGTTCGGGTGAACTCAGCAGCCGCTTCCCGGTCGGCAGCATTGGCCGCCCGAGCACGCCGGCAATCTCACGCAACGTCGGCTCCCCCGGCGCGGCAAGGTTCACCGGCCCACTGCCGATGCCGCCATCGAGGATCGCCTGGACGAAAACCCGGTGCACGTCGTCGCTGTGCACAACCTGCACGGACCCGTCGATGTCGGGAAAAAGTGGCGCAGCCAGCACCCGACGCACCCAGTTGTCCACACCTCGTCCAAGGATGGTCGCCGAGCGGATCGCCACCCATTCCGCGCCGCAGTCAGCCAGCATCTCCTCGACTCGGGCTTTGTCGCGCCCTTCCGCCGAAACCGGGTTCAGCCGGTCAGATTCCGATAGCGGCGGTCGGTCGCCTCGATCGAACCCGTAGACGTGCGCCGACGAGGCGAACACAATGCGGCGAGTGCCGGTTTGGGCCATGGCGTCAAGCACATTGGCGGTCCCACCGATGTTTATCTCGCGATCGACCGACCAGGCGCAGTGTACGACGACGTCCGCGCCCGCGACCGCACGCCTTACCTCGGCGGCGTCGCGAACATCGCTCTGCACGAAGTCGGCCGCGTTCGGCCAGCTTTCGGGTCGACGACGGGCCAGACCGACGATATCGTGGCCGCGGCTGAGCAGTCTGGCGACAACGCCGCGACCGATCACTCCGCTCGCCCCAGTGACAGCGATTCTCACTGGCTAACCTCGAACCTCATCTGGTCAGTCGTCGTCGTCGAGGAGGGCGGCATTGACCAGATCGTCGAGATCCATTGCTGCGATGTCTTTCTCCCGGTTCTCTGCCGCACCGTCTCCGTCGGTCTCGTTGGCGAGGCTGAGCAGCAGGTCCAATACCCCGGCCTGGCGAAGCCGTTTGACCGGAATTGACGCCACGACGCGCTGGATTTCCACCTCGCCGGGCGCGACCTGCGGGGTCGACTCGGTTGAGGCGCCGACGAGCTCTTGCCGGAAGTAGCCGGCCAGCGCCGCGGAGTTCGGGTAGTCGAAGATGAGGGTTGGTGAAAGCGCCAGCCCGGTAGCGGCTTTGAGGCGGTTACGCATCTCGACCGCGGTCAACGAGTCAAAGCCCAACTCCTGGAACGCTTTGTCAGGGTCGATCGCCTCAGGTGAGCTGTTGCCCAGCACGGTCGCGATATGCGAACGCACCAAATCGAGCAACACCGCTTGCTGGTCATCCTCGGGCAACCCCTCCAGACGCTGCAGGAGCGCGGATTTCGACTTGGCCGCGGCCAGCGAATCGTCGACCTGACGCCTCGCCCGCGCATTGATCAGGTCGACGAACATCGGCGGCAGCGTGCCCGAGTCATATTTGGCCCGCAGCGCGGTGGTGTCGATGCGCGCGGGCAGCAGGAACGGTTCGTCGACCGCCATCGCGGTGTCGAGCAGTTGCAATGCTTCGGCGGAGGACATGGCCACAATGCCGTCACGGGCGAATCGGGCGAAATCGACCGACGCCAGCGCGCCGGTCATGCTGCTGGACTGGTCCCACAGGCCCCAGCCCAGCGAGATCGCCGGCAAACCATGCGCACGCCGATGCACCGCCAACCCATCCAGGAACGAGTTCGCCGCCGCATAGTTCGCCTGACCCGACGACCCCACCAAACCGGCCATCGACGAAAACAACACAAACGCGGACACACCCAGATCCGAAGTCAGCTCGTGCAAATTCCAGGCCGCATCCACCTTGGCCCGCAACACCGCATCCAACCGATCCGGCGTCAACGACGTCACCACCGCATCATCAAGCACCCCGGCCGCATGAATCACCGCCGACAACGGATACTGCACCGGAATATCCGACAGCACCTTGGCCAGCGCCTCACGATCAGCGGCATCACACGCCACCACCGACACCACCGCGCCCACCGCACCGAGCTCGGCAACCAACTCCGCCGCACCCGGAGCATCCGCACCCCGCCGGCTCAACAACATCAGCTGACGCACACCATGATTGGCCACCACATGACGCGCCAACGCCGAACCCGCCATCCCAGTACCACCAGTGATCACCACCGTGCCCGATGCCCAGGCATCCGGCATCGTCAGCACCACCTTGCCGGTATGACGCGCCTGACTCAGATAGCGCAACGCCGCGCCGGCCCGGCGGACGTCGAACGCGGTCACCGGCAACGCACGCAGGGTGGTGTCGTCGAACAGTCGGGCCAGATCGGTGAGCATCCCCTCAATGTGGTCTGCGCCCGCCTCGAAGAGGTCGAAGGCCCGGTAGCGCACGCCCGGGTATTCCTGAGCGATGACAGCGGGCTCGCGAATGTCGGTTTTACCCATCTCCAGGAACACCCCGCCGGGCGCGACCAGACGAAGCGAAGCATCGACGAAGTCACCGGCCAGCGAGTCCAGTACCACATCCACGCCGCGACCGCCCGTCGCCGCGCGGAACTTGTCCTCGAACTCCAAGGTGCGGGAATCGCCAATGTGATCGTCGTCAAAACCCATCGCCCGCAACGTGTCCCACTTGCCGCGGCTGGCCGTGGCGAAGACTTCGGCGCCGAAATGCCGCGCCAGTTGGATCGCGGCCATCCCGACACCACCTGCGCCAGCGTGCACCAGCACTCGCTGGCCCGGCCTGATATCAGCCAACGACGTCAACGCGTAGTAGGCCGTCGCGAAGACCACCGGTGCCGTTGCGGCGTCGGCATAGGACCATCCGGTCGGGATTCCCATCAGCAGACGGGCGTCGGTGACCGCCAGGGTGCCGGTGCCTTCGGGGAACAGCCCGGTGACCCGGTCGCCGACCGCGAAACGGCCTCCGTCCGACGCGGTTTCGACCACGATGCCGGACGCCTCGACACCCATGACGGCGTCATCGTCGGGGTAGAGACCGAGAGCAATCATCACGTCGCGGAAGTTGGCCGCCATGGTACGAACGGCGACCCGGACCTGGCCGGGCTGCAGTGGCGTGTCGGCGTCCGGGATCGGCTCGACGACCAGATTCTCGAATGTGCCCTTGCTGGACATGCCCAGCCGCCACGGCTCATCGCTCGGCGGTACCAGGAGGGCATCCACTGCGCGACTACCGTGCACCCGGCCGATGTGAACGGTTTCGCCGCGCACCAGCACCTGCGGCTCACCAACGGCAAGGACCTCGGCCATCGTCGTATCACTAAGCGGCGCATCGGAATCCACCAGCACGATCCGGCCGGGATGCTCCGTTTGCGCGGAGCGCACCAAGCCCCACACCGCGGCGCCGGCCAGATCGGTGACGTCCTCCCCCGGTACCGCGACGGCACCGCGGGTGGCCACCACCAACATCCCGGAGTCGTGTTCGGCAAGCCAGGATTGCAGCGCCGCCAGGGCGTCGTGCGTGCGGCGGTATGTCGCGGCCAACGGGTCGGCATCGCCGAGTTGAGATTCGAAGACGTCGTACGACGGGGTCTCGCCGTGCGCTCCGGCCGCCGCTGGTGACCACACCACCTCGAAGATCCGGTCAGGTCCCGAACCAGACACCGCGGCCATCAACTGCTGCTGCGACACCGGACGCGCCACCATCGACGCCACCGACAGCACCGGCAGCCCCAGGCCGTCGGCCAGTTCCACCGACACCGCCGACGGACCCGACGGCGCGATCCGCGCCCGCACCGACGACGCGCCCGCCGCATGCAACGACACGCCCTGCCAGGAGAACGGCACCAGCACACCGCTTTCGGTGTCATGGTCGGCCTCGGTCGCGACGATCACCGCGTGCAGGGCGGCGTCCAGCATCGCGGGGTGCACACCGAATCCGGCCGGCGACACCCCGGCGTCGCTCGGCAAGGACACGTCGGCGAACACCTCGTCGCCCCGGCGCCACATCGCGGTCAGACCTTGGAACGCAGGGCCGTATCCATAGCCACGCGCCGCCAACCGGTCGTACAGTCCGTCGATGTCGACAGGGGTCGCACCTACCGGCGGCCAGGCGGACATGTCAGTGCCCGGGTCCCCGGCGCCGGGCCGGACGACACCTTCGGCGTGCAGAGTCCAGCCCGAGTGCGCGTCGCGACGGGAGAACACCGACACCGCACGGCTGCCCGACTCCTCGGCACCGCCGACGACTACTTGCACCGACACCGAACCGGTCGCGGGGATCACCAACGGCGCGGCCAGCATCAATTCGTCGACGACCGAGCAGCCCACCTCGTCTCCGGCACGGATGGCCAACTCTACGAAGCCCGCTCCCGGGAACACCACCACACCGCCGACGGCGTGATCGTTCAACCATCCCTGCGTTCCGGCCGACAGACGCCCGGTCAGCACCACGCCGCCCGACGCCGGCAGTTCCACGACCGCGCCCAGCAGCGCGTGCTCGCTGGCTTCCAATCCCAAGCCGGCGGCATCAACCGCGGCGCCATCGGCGGTCAGCCAAAACCGCCGTCGCTCAAAGGCATACGTCGGCAATTCGACGAACCTAGCTCCGGGCAGCGTCGCGCGCCAATCCACACCGACGCCGGACACGAACGCCTGCGCCACTCCGGTGGTCAGGCTGTTCGGTTCGGGACGGTCCTTGCGCAGCGTCGGCACCGACGCGATGTCTGCCTCGGCCAGTGATTCCTCGATGGACGAGGTCAGGCCGCCCCCGGGGCCCACTTCGAGGAACCGGCTGGCGCCGGCCGAATGCGCATGACGGACGCTGTCCGCGAATCGGACTGCCGCCCGGATCTGCCGTGTCCAGTAGTCGGCCGATGCGAAGTCGTCGCCCGCCAGTTCTCCGGTCACGTTCGAAACGATCGGGATGGTGGGCGGGTTGACCGTGAGTTCCTTTGCTGCCGCCCTGAAATCGGCGATCATGGGCTCCATCAACGGAGAGTGGAAGGCGTGCGAGACGGCGAGCCTGTGCACACGGCGGCCCTGGTCGCGCAGCTGGTCGGCGATCGCGGTCACCGCGTCCTCGTCGCCGGAAACCACTACCGACGACGGGCCGTTCACGGCGGCGATAGCGGCGCCGTCGGTCAGCAGCGGGCGCACCTCGTCTTCGGTGGCCTGCACGGCCATCATGGCTCCGCCGGCGGGCAGGGCCTGCATGAACCGGCCACGCATGACCACCAGCTCGGAGGCGTTCGCCAGCGACAGCGCGTCGGCGACGTGCGCCGCGGTCAACTCCCCGACCGAGTGGCCCATCACGAAATCGGGGCACACTCCCCAGGATTCCAGCAAGCGGTACAGCGCGACTTCGACGGCGAACAACGCCGGCTGCGCGAATTCGGTCGTGTTCAAAAGATTCTCGTCGTGGCCCCACATGACTTCGCGCAGGGGCCGTAGCAGGTGGCGATCCAGTTCGCCGACTGCGGTGTTGAAGGCCTCGGCGAAGACTGGGTAGGCGGCGTGCAGGCCCATCCCCATACCGAGCCACTGCGAGCCCTGGCCGGGGAACACGAAGACGGTTTTGCCGCCCGCAGTGGCCTGCCCGGTGATCACCGATGCGCCCGGCTGGCCACCCGCCAGTTCACCGAGGCCGGCCAGCAACTGGTCACGGTCCGCGCCGAGCAGCACCGCCCGGTGCTCGAACGTGGTCCGGCCCGCTAACGACCACCCGACGTCTTCGGCCGGCAATTCGTCGCGGGCGCCCACGAATTCGGCCAACCGGGATGCCTGGGACGCCAGCGCCGTCTCGGACTTCGCCGACAGCACCCACGGCACGACCGGCGGCGGCGCGACCGGATTCGGTACGGTCGGCTCGACGGCCGGGGCCGCCTCGATGATCACGTGCGCGTTGGTGCCGCTGATCCCGAACGACGACACGCCCGCCCGCCGCACCCGGCCGTTCGCCTTCCACGGCTGCGGCTCGGTGAGCAGTTGCACCGACCCCGCCGACCAGTCCACATGGGGGCTGGGCTCGTCGACGTGCAATGTCGCCGGCAGAACCTCGTGGCGCATCGCGAGGATCATCTTCATGACGCCGGCAACGCCCGCGGCGGCCTGGGTGTGGCCCATGTTCGACTTGATCGATCCCAACCACAACGGGGCTTGCCGATCCTGCCCGTAAGTCGCCAAGATGGCCTGGGCTTCAATCGGATCGCCGAGTGTGGTGCCGGTGCCGTGGCCCTCGACAACGTCGATGTCAGCTCCGTTGGGGCCGGCGCTGGCCAATGCCGATCGCACCACTCGCTGCTGCGAGGGACCGTTGGGTGCGGTCAGTCCGTTCGAAGCGCCATCCTGGTTGATCGCCGACCCGCTGACGACGGCCAGCACCGGGTGCCCTAGGCGCTGCGCGTCGGAAAGCCGTTCCACCACAAGCATGCCGCCGCCTTCGGAGAATCCGGTGCCGTCGGCGGCGCCGGCGAAGGCCTTGCAGCGGCCATCGGTCGAAAGTCCCCGCCAGCGGCTGAATTCCACGAAGATGTCCGGTGTGGCGTTGATCGTGACGCCACCGGCCAGCGCCAGGTCGCACTCCCCTGACCGCAGCGACTGCACCGCCATGTGCAGCGTCACCAGCGACGTCGAGCAGGCGGTGTCCACCGACACCGCCGGGCCTTCCAAGCCCAGCACGTAGGCGACGCGCCCCGACGCGACGCTGGACAGCTGCCCGGTCAGCCGGAAGCCTTCGACCGGCTTGGCGGAGAACATGCCGTACCCTTGTGTCATCAGGCCGGCGAAGACGCCGGTGGCGCTACCCCGCAAGGTGGTCGGGTCAATCCCGGCCCGCTCCAGCGCCTCCCAGGACAACTCGAGGAACATCCGCTGCTGGGGGTCCATCGCCAGCGCTTCGGACGGTCCGACTCCGAAGAAGGCCGGGTCGAAGTCGCCGACGTCCTCGACGAAGCCGCCGATGCGGGTGTAGCAGGCGCCGGCGACGTCTGGGTCCGGGTTGTACAGGTTGGCCAAATCCCAGCCGCGGTCGGCGGGGAATTCGGTGACGACGTCGCGACCTTCGATCACCATGTCCCACAGGTCTTCCGGAGAGTTCACCCCGCCCGGGTACCGGCAAGACATGCCGACGATCGCGATGGGATCATCGCCGCTGACCCGCACCGCGGGCACGCTCTTGACTTCCTGTGGCACACCAGCGAGTTCGGTGCGGAAGTAGGAGGCCAGCCGGCTCGGCGTCGGGTAGTCGAAGATCAGGGTGGGCGAAAGCGCCAGCCCGGTAGCGGCCTTGAGCCGGTTGCGCATTTCCACAGCGGTCAGCGAGTCGAAGCCCAACTCCTGAAACGCCTTGTCCGGGTCGATGGCTTCCGCAGTGGTGTTGCCCAGCACAGTGGCGATGTGCGAGCGAACCAGATCCAGCAGCACGGTATGCTGTTCAGCTTCGGGCAACCCGTGAATACGTTGCGCCAGAGCAGATTTCGATTTACTAGCGGCCAGCGAGTCGTCTACCCGTCGGCGGGTCGGAGCGCTGAGCAGGTCGACGAACATCGGCGGGACTACGGCGGCGTTGGCGCGCAGGGCGGCGGTGTCGATGTGGGCGGGCAGCAGGAACGGCTCGTCGACCACCATCGCGGTGTCGAAAAGCTGCAGCGCGTCAGCCGACGACAATGCCTTGACGCCGGTGCGGGCCAACCGGGCCCGGCCCGCGGCGTCGAGTCCACCGGTCATCTCGCTGGCCCGCTCCCACAGTCCCCAGCCCAGCGACATCGCCGGCAGCTTGTGCGCCCGCCGATGCATCGACAGCCCGTCGAGGAAGCTGTTGGCCGCCGCGTAGTTCCCCTGACCCGACGAGCCCACCAGGCCGGCCATCGACGAGAACATCACGAATGCCGAAACGGGTGTATCGCGCGTCAGCTCATGCAGATTCCACGCCGCGTCCACCTTGGCCCGCAGCACCGCATCCACCTGATCCGGTGTCAACGACGTCACCACCGCGTCGTCGAGCACACCCGCCGCGTGGATGACCGCGCTCAGCGGGTGCTGCACGGAGATATCGGCGATCACTTTGGCGAGCGCCGGCCGGTCGGCCGCGTCACAAGCCACGACCTGCACCTGTGCACCGCCCGCGGACAGTTCGGCCACCAGCTCCGCGGCGCCGGGTGCATCCGGGCCACGCCTACTGAGCAGCAACAGGTTTCGCGCGCCGTGGTTGGCGACCACGTGGCGGGCCAGCGCCGAACCCGCCATCCCGGTGCCACCGGTGATCAACACCGTTCCCGATGCCCAGGCGTCCGGCATCGTCAACACGACCTTGCCGGTATGACGCGCCTGACTCAGATACCGCAGCGCGGCAGGCGCCCGTCGGACGTCGAAAGTCGTGACCGGCAACGGGCGCAGCACGCCGGCGTCGAAGAGTTCGGCGAGCTCGAGCAGGTATTGGTGCATGCGGCTGCGGCCGGGCTCGAAAAGGTCGAAGGCGCGGTAGCGCACGCCCGGGTATTCCTGAGCGATCACACCGGGGTCGCGGATGTCGGTCTTGCCCATCTCCAGGAAAACCCCGCCGGGGGCGACCAGCCGAAGCGACGCGTCGACGAACTCACCGGCCAGCGAGTCCAGCACCACATCCATGCCGCGGCCGCCGACCACGGCGCGGAATTTGTCCTCGAACTCCAGCGTGCGGGAATCGCCGATGTGATCGTCGTCAAAACCCATCGCCCGCAACGTGTCCCACTTGCCGCGGCTGGCGGTGGCGAACACTTCCAAACCGAGATGCCGGGCCAACTGGACTGCCGCCATCCCCACGCCACCAGTGGCGGCATGCACCAACACCCGCTGCCCCGGCCGCACATCCGCGAGGTGCACGAACGCGTAGTACGCGGTGGTGAAAACGGCTGATATGGCTGCGGCTTCGGCGTATGACCAGTCGGAAGGCATCGGAATTAGCAGCCGAACGTCGCCGGCGACCAGGGTGCCGCTGCCATCCGGGAAGAATCCGTATACCGAGTCACCGACGGCGAATTCGGTTACCTCTGGCCCGACTTCGACGACGACGCCCGCGCCCTCGCCGCCGATCAGCGCGTCGTGGGTGAACATGCCCAGGGTGATCATGATGTCGCGGAAGTTCGTGGAGATGGCACGCATGGCCACCCGGACCTGGCCGGGTTCCAGCGGCGCACCGGCATTCGGTACCGGTTCGAGTTGCAGGTTCTCGAAGGTGCCTGCGGTGGACAGACCCAACCGCCACGGCCCGTCGACGGGCGGCACCAAGATGCCGTCCACTGCCCGGCTGCCGTGCACCCGCGCGGTGTAGATCGTGTCACCGCGCACGAGGACCTGCGGTTCACCGACCGACAACGCCTGGACG
>DASQSQ010000357.1:0-17734 GCA_035642315.1 Mycobacterium sp. | reverse complement strand
GGCGACCACCGAAGGCACGTCCGAGGGTTTGACCGCGATGATCACGAACGTCGCGTTTTCCACCGCGTCACGTACCGACGTCACCAGCACCGAATACGTCTCGGCGAGGTATCGCGCGCGGTCGGGCATCTTCTCGGCGACAACCAGGTCCTTGACTTGGCGGCCGGCCCGCAGCAAGCCCGACAGCAGGGCTTCACCGATACTGCCCCCGCCGACGATTGCGATTCTCGCCATGTCGCCCAGCATGGCAGACGGCGACGGGTTTCGGGTGTAGCGGGCGGCGCGACGACTACTGCGCGACGGGCACCATCGCCAACTGGCGGGCCTGCACCACAATGCGGCCCTCACAATCAACGACGGTATGGTCCTCGTCGAACCAGTCCTGCCCGATCTGCATGCAGGTGCACACCACGCGCAACCAGCCGTCCGCCGGCAGCGCGCGCAGGTACGCGGTGAGCTGCACGGTCGCCGCCCAGCCGGTGCGGTTCACCGCGAAAGTCACCGGCGCCGATACATCCCCGCACATCAGCGCGAACAGCACGTCGGGCGCCAGGCCACGCGGCCGGACCCACAGCTGGATGACCGGCGGGCGGCCGTCGGAGGGGTCCAGCGTCGAGACCACCGGCCGCACATCGCAACCGTCGGCCAGGTGTACCAGCCCGGCCAGCCGGTGACCGGGACCGATCGGCGCGACATCGTCCGGCGGCTCGGGGTCCATCAGGCCCACTACCGGATTGGCGGACAGCAGCGGCGGTGCCAGGTGCTCGGGCTCGCCGAGCGTGACCACGGCGTGCACCGCTGCGCGATCTCCCTGGAGGAGCTCCACGTCGACGACGCTGATCCGCCGTCCCCGCTTGCGGATCGATGTTTCCAGCCGCATCGGGCCGGGGTCGGGCGCCGACAGGAAGCTGGCGGCCACCGCGACCGGCTGGACCGGGCCACGGCCCGCATCGTCGCCGCGCGCGTGAGCAGTGCGGGCGGCGTTGGCGCACAACGCCAACATCGCCCCGCCGTGCACCTTGGGCCCGATGGTCCAGTGCTTGTTCAACTCGCCCGCGTAGACACCGGGGTCGACCTCGCGCAGCGCCATCGCAGTGCTGAATAACGCGGACATGAACTCCTTTGGGCGTCAGCGCAGCAGGTGCGTGCGGGCGAATTGCAATGACTCGGCCAACATGGCCTCGCGCTCATGAGCTGAGCGCGCTCCGGACGTCGACACCTCCAGCACGACATGGCCGGCGAAGTCGCCGCCGGCCAACATCTCGCACACCTCCACCACCGGCTGGGTACCGCGGCCCGGCGCCAGATGCTCGTCGGCCGGCAGCCCGCTCCCGTCGCACAGGTGCAGGTGCACCAGACCCGAACCCATCCGGCGCGCCATGTCCAGCGCATCGGTGCCCGCCGTCGCGGTGTGCGACAGGTCCAGCGTGTAGTGCGCATGGTTGCCGTCCAGCGGGTCGTAGGACGGCGCGAACGCCGAGATCCCCGGCCCGGGGCCACCGCCGCGCTTACGCATCCGTTCCTTCAACTGCTCGGCCCGGAAGAACCGGTCCGCCCGGAACGGGAACATGTTCTCCACGGCCACCAGCACGCCGCTGGTCGCCTCCAAGTTGGCCACCTGCTCGGTGAACCCGTCGACGTAGCGTCGCTGCCAGCGGAACGGCGGATGCACGACGACGGTTTGGGCGCCGAGCTTCTCGGCGGCCCGCACGCTGCGATCCAGCTTGGGGATCGGGTTGGCACCCCACACCCGCTGCGAGATCAGCAGGCACGGCGCGTGCACCGACAGCACCGGCATCCGGTAACGCCGCGACAGCTTGGCCACCGCGGCGATGTCCTGGCTAACCGATTCGCCCCACACCATCAGCTCGACGCCGTCGTAGCCGAGCTCGGCCGCATACTCGAAAGCGGCCTCGGTCTTCATCGGATAGACCGAGGCCGTCGACAGACCGACCTTGACGGCTGGGCGCACGCGGTGCGCCTAGCCGGATTGCAACAACGCTAACGGCCCCAGCGTGACCAGCGCCCCCACCGCCACCGCGATCAACGTGCTGGCGATGTCCTCGGTTCTGCGGACCACGCGAACGCCGACCACCAGGCCGAGAATGACGAGCACCGAAAGCACCAGCGCGACGATGTTGTTCCACCGCCACAGCTGGTCGAACGCGATGAACAGCCCGGCGCCGAATGCAACGGCCAGAATCGACTGCAGGACAATCATTCCGCCGGCCCGCATAGTGTCGCCCCGCGACCATGCGGCGGAATCGGCACCCTCGCCGTGTAGATCGTCTTCCGGGTAATCCTCCTCGTCGGCGGCGTGGGCGATGTCGTGGTAGCCCGGGTGCGACTCAACGTCGTCAGCGGCGTCCTTGCCGCGCGACCGGCCGGCAGACGAACGCAGATAGGAGCGCACGTAGGCGGAGTCTTCGTTCTCGAGCTCGGCGTCGCGCACGTCGGTGTCCATCACGTCCACCGACATCCCGGCGTAGTCCTCCAGCGGGTCCGGATTCATCCCCTCGGCGCCGGATCGGTCCGCCGGCTGGTCTTCGGCACGGCTGGAGTCGAGGACGTTGTTGCGCGACGGCAGCGGATACGGGCTGCGCTCGGGGCGTGATTCCCGCGGACGAGGCGGCGGGGATGCCGGCCACCGCGGCTCGGGCTCGGACCAGTAGGGCGACTTTTCGCCGGCCTCGTCAGAAACCGACTCGTCGAGCCGAGCCGAGCCGTTGGCGCGAGGCTCGCGCGGTTCGGGACCGGGCTGGGAGATCGCTTCGGGGTCGATGTCGTCATCGATGACGGGGATCTCACCGGTCAGCTCGGCGACGGTCACCGCGTCGGAGTTGCCGCGGCGACGGCGACGGCGATTGGGAACCGGGGCGCCGATCGTGCCGTTCTTGGCCAGCAACTCGGCGACCGAGATCGGTCTGGTGCTCGCGTCGTGTGCTTCGGTCATCGTGTGTCGCCCTTCGATCGGTCAACCGCATTCCGATCAACTCGCTGGCTAATAGCATCCCGCACCGAAGTCTCGACGAGGGCGGTTCCATCAGCTTCGCTATCGAGTTTGCGCAAAATGAGACCTTCACGAAGCGCCCACGGGCAAATGTCCACCGTTTCTATCGACAGCGCTCGCATACTCGCCTCCGCGACCAAAGCTCCCGCCACGATCTGCGGCGCTCGCTCGGCGCTCACCCCTTCCAGTTCTGCACGGTCAGCGGTCGTCATCCTAGAGATGAAAGATATGAGTTGTCTGAGGCCATTGGCGGTCAACGTCCGCTTCGCGCGTGGTCCCGCGGCCGACGGCGCGGCACCGGTGAGCCGGGCCAGTGAGCGGAAGGTCTTCGACGTTGCCACCGCAAGATCGGGGCTGCCGGCGTCCAGCATTTTGGCGCTGGCATCGGCCAGCTCGGAGTCCAGCCAGTCGCGCAGCATCGCCACCCGGCGCCGGCCGGGGGGATCGTCTTGGAGCCATTCACGGGTCAGACGCCCGGCGCCCAGCGGCAGCGACATCGCGACTTCGGGTTCCTCGTCGACGCCGTTGGACAGCTCCAGCGAGCCACCGCCGATGTCGAGGTTGATGATCCGGCCCGCGCTCCAGCCGTACCAGCGACGCACCGCCAGGAAGGTCAGCCGCGACTCGTCGACACCTCGCAGCACTTGCAGCTGGACTCCGGTCTCTTTGCGGACCCGGGACAGCAGATCCTCAGAATTCTTGGCGTCGCGGACCGCCGATGTGGCGAACGCCATCAGTTCGGAGCAGCCCGAGCTGTCCGCGATCTTTTCGAACTCGTCGATCGTCTCGATCAGCTTGTCGGCGCCGCGCCGGGTGATCTTGCCGGAGTTGTCGATCGACTCGGCCAGCCGCAGGGTGGCCTTGGTCGAACTCATCGGCGTCGGATGTCCACCGCGGCGGGCGTCCACGACGAGCAGATTGACCGTGTTGCTGCCGACGTCCAGTACTCCTAATCGCACGAAACACAACTTAGCCCTGCAACGCTGAGGGGTTGGTGTGGACTAGCGTGCAAACTGTGGCAAGTTCGCAGCCAAGTCATCCTGGTGAAGTCGAATTGGACTTCGCGCGCGAATGGGTGGAGTTCTACGACCCGGACAATCCCGAGCATCTGATTGCCGCGGATCTGACCTGGCTGCTGTCCCGCTGGACCTGCGTGTTCGGTACCCCGGCGTGCCAGGGCACCGTAGCAGGACGTCCCGATGACGGATGTTGCTCGCACGGCGCGTTTTTGTCCGACGACGACGACCGGGCTCGGTTGGACGACGCTGTGTCCAAGCTCACCGACGCCGACTGGCAATTCCGCGAAAAGGGCTTGGGCCGCAAGGGCTACCTCGAACTCGACGAGCATGAGGGCGAAGAGCAGTTCCGGACCCGCAAACACAAGGGCGCGTGCATCTTCCTGAACCGGCCCGAGTTTCATGCCGGCCCCGGGTGCGCGTTGCACAGCAAGGCGCTGAAGCTCGGCGTGGCACCGCTGACGATGAAGCCCGACGTCTGCTGGCAGCTGCCGATCCGCCGCAGCCAGGAATGGGTGACGCGCCCGGACGGCACGGAAATCCTGAAGACCACCGTCACCGAGTACGACCGCCGTGGCTGGGGCGCCGGCGGTGCCGATCTGCACTGGTACTGCACCGGTGATCCGGCCGCTCATGTCGGCGCCGAGCAGGTGTGGGTGAGCCTGGGGCCCGAGCTCACCGAGCTTCTCGGCGAGAAGGCTTACGCCGAGCTGGCTGCAATGTGCAAGCGGCGCAGCGCATTAGGACTCATCGCGGTTCACCCCGCTACCCGGGCCGCCGAATAAACGAGGACCTGCAGTCCGCTGCCGCGCCACGTTGGCGCGGCCAGCCGGGGCGCCTGGAGGTCTGGTATGCGACCCTGTCGGATCCCTCGACGCGGGCCGCGCTCTGGGTCCACTACGAGACGGTGTCGCCGATGTCGGGCAGTGCAGTGGCTGCCTATGCGCACGGCTGGGCGACCTGGTTCCCCGCCGACGGCCCACCGCACACCGAGCGTTTCGGTCCCGAGCCCGCTGCCCCGGCCGCCGGGCCGACCTGGTTGAAGGTTGCCGATGCTCGGATCGCCCTCGCCGAACTGGCCGGGCGAGCCGGGTCACTGGCATGGGACCTGAACTGGACGGACGACGGTGCGCCGCTGTGGACCTTCCCGCGGCCGGTCTGGGAACGCGAACTGCTCCCCGGCGCGCAGGTGGTGCTCGCCCCAACGGCAGAGTTCACCGGCTCACTCACTACCGGCGACACCGCCCACCGCGTCGACCGGTGGCGCGGCGGAGTCGCCCACATCTACGGGCATGGCAACGCCAGGCGCTGGGGGTGGATCCACGCCGACCTAGGCGACGGCGACGTGCTGGAAGTGGTCACCGCGGTGTCGCGCAAAGCCGGCCTGCGAAGGCTTTCACCGATGGCGTTCGTTCGGTTCCGTATCGACGGAAAGGATTGGCCCGCAGGTATTTTGCCGTCGTTGCGGATGCGGACCAGGCTGGGCCTGCGACACTGGCGGCTGGCGGGGCACATTGGCCGTCGGCGGGTACTGATCCGTGTCGACCAGCCCGCCGAACGATGTGTCAGCCTGGGCTATACCGATCCTGACGGCGCTGCCGCGGTATGCACTAACACCGAGCAGGCCGACGTTCACGTCGAGCTCGACGACCGCCGCTGGTCGGTGATCGGCAACGGCCACACCGAGGTCGGCCTGCGACCGGTTGCCGGTTAGCGTCAGCTCTCCAGCTTGTAGCCCAGGCCGCGCACCGTCACCAGGTGTATCGGATTGGCCGGGTCCGCTTCGATTTTCGACCGCAGGCGCTTGACGTGCACGTCGAGCGTCTTGGTGTCGCCGACGTAGTCGGCGCCCCACACGCGATCGATCAGCTGACCGCGAGTCAGCACCCGGCCGCTGTTACGCATCAAGTACTCCAGCAGGTCAAACTCCTTGAGCGGCAATGTGATCGCCTCACCGTTGACGGAGACGACGTGGCGCTCGACGTCCATCCGCACCGGCCCGGATTCCAGCACGCCGTCGGCGACCTCGGAGTCGTCGTCGCCGCGGCGCCGCAACACCGCACGGATCCGCGCAATCAGCTCACGTGCCGAATACGGTTTGGTCACATAGTCATCGGCGCCCAGCTCCAGGCCGACGACCTTGTCGATCTCCGAGTCACGCGCGGTCACCATGATGACCGGCACGCTGGATCGGGATCGCAGTTGCTTGCACACATCGGTGCCAGACATCCCCGGCAGCATCAGATCGAGCAGCACGATGTCGGCGCCGGCCCGGTCGAATTCGGCGAGCGCCGACGGGCCGTCGGTCACCACGGTGGCCTCGAAGCCCTCTTTGCGTAGCAGAAACGCGAGCGGATCAGCCAGCGATTCTTCGTCCTCCACGATCAGGACACTGGTCATCAGCGCGACTCCTCCTCATCGCTTCGCTCTGCATCGTCGTACGCGCGGGTCACGAGCGCGACTCCTCCACGATCAGCAGACTGGTCATAGATGTATTTCTTCCTCTCGTTGGGGCATCTTGGGCCGGACATCGCGCTCGGGCGGTTTGTCGGCCTGTTCGAACTCGGCGTCATAGGCCGGGATGGACAAGGTGAACGTCGATCCCGTTCCCAGTTGGCTCCACAACCCGATCGTGCCGTTGTGGTTGGCCGCGACGTGTTTGACGATGGCAAGGCCGAGTCCGGTGCCGCCGGTGGCCCGCGAGCGCGCCTTGTCGGCGCGGAAGAACCGCTCGAAGACCCGCTCCTGGTCCTTGCGGGCGATCCCGATGCCCCGGTCGGTGACACTGATCTCGATGTTCTCGCCGCGGCGACGGCGGCTGATGGACACCAGCGAACCGCGGGGTGAGTACGCGATCGCATTGGACACCAGGTTGGCCAGCGCGGTGACCAGCAGGGCCTGTTCACCCAACATCCGCAGGCCACTCGGATCGTCGGTGCAGACCGTGATATCGGAGTTGTCGGCCGGCACCTTGTGACGTGAAATCGCTTCGGACACAACGGTATCGACGTCCACAGCGCCCATGTCCGGCAACCGCTCCGCGCCCTGCAGCCGGGACAGCTCGATCAGCTCGCTGACCATGTCCCCCAGCCGGTTGGCCTCGACGAGCACCTTCTCGCCGAACCGCCGTACCGTCTCGGGGTCGTCCGCGGAGGCCAGCAGGGCCTCGGCGAGCACCGCCATCGCGCCGACCGGCGTCTTGAGCTCATGGCTGACGTTGGCCACGAAGTCGCGCCGGGTGGCCTCCATCCGCGCGTATTCGGAGTGGTCGTAGACGAAGACCACGGCGAACCGGCGGTCCTCCTCACTCAGCAGCCGGGCCTGCCCGTGCACCGACAGGCCCGATCGTCCCGGGACCAGCCGCTTGCCCGGCAGCAGATCGAATTCGACGTCCGCGCCGTCGCCCAGGGTCTGGCGCGCCGCCTTCCAGGCCTCGTCGTCAAGCTGCCGCTCGCGCACCAGGCCGAGCTCTTTGGCCCGGCTGTTGTGGTAGACGACGTCGCGGTGACGGTCCACGACGGCGGTGCCCAGCGGCATCAACGCGACGATGCGCTCCAACATTTGCGCGACGGTGATCCCGGCGGCTTCGACGGCCACCCGCTGGCGTCGCTCCAGTGCCCGCGGCGCCAGCCGCGAGCCCATGGCGACGCCGACGGCCAGTGCCACGAGGAACAACCCCCCGGCTAGTGACACGGCCGAGAACACAGTCACATAAAAATCCTACAAATCCGGTGAACGCCAACCCAGCAGCGCAAGGCCAAAATCGGACATGTCACACGCGACAAGACAGGTGTTCTACGGCCGTTCACATCACGTTTGCCCTTCTGCCAGGAATACCGGGCTACCGGACGCCTTGGCCGGCCACCGCGGCCGCGCCCGCCGCAGCGGCTTCGGGGTCAAGATAACTGCCGCCGGCGACGGTGGGACGCATATCGGCGTCCAGGTCGTAGCGCAGCGGAATGCCGGTTGGGATGTTCAGTCCGACGACGTCCTCGTCGGACATGCCGTCGAGGTACTTGACCAGGGCGCGCAGCGAGTTGCCGTGCGCGGCGATCAGCACCGTCTTGCCGACCCGCAGATCCGGAACGATGACGTCGGTGAAGTACGGCAAGAATCGGGCCACCACGTCGGACAGGCATTCGGTCAGCGGCCCGCCGCCGATGTCGGCGTAGCGCGGGTCGGCGTCCTGGCTGAACTGGCTGCCCTTTTCGATCGGCGGCGGCGGGGTGTCGTAGCTGCGTCGCCAGGTCATGAACTGCTCGTCGCCGTAGCGTTCTCTGATCTCGGCCTTGTCCAGCCCCTGCAGCGCGCCGTAGTGGCGTTCGTTGAGCCGCCAGCTGCGCCGGACCGGAATCCACAGCCGATCAGCGGTATCCAGCGCCAGGTGCGCGGTGGTGATGGCCCGTCGCAGCAGCGAGGTGTACAGCACGTCCGGCAGCAGATTGTGCTCGTCGATCAGCTCACCGCTGCGCACCGCCTCGCGCCGGCCCTTGTCGGTCAGGTCGACGTCCACCCAGCCGGTGAACTGATTGCTCGCGTTCCATTCGCTCTCGCCGTGGCGGAGCAGCACCAGCGTGGCGACCGCGTTCCCCATGGTGGAAAGTCTCTCACGGGTGGCCCTGGCGACCACGATGTCAGCCTGAGCGCAGACAGCGACGAAGTCGTCGAACTGGCACGGCACAAGCGGCGATGAACTACCTACGCTGTGGCAGTGGCTCACTCACACCTCCATTCACACACCGCGCCGACATCTGCTGCCCCAGTAACTCCGCTGGCCGCCCGGATCGTGGTAGGGATGCTGGCCGCCATCGGGGTGGCCGTGATCGCCGCAGCGGCGTTGTTGTGGCCGAGCCAGCAGAAAGTCGACATCCCGATGCCGTTCCAGAACGCTTCGGGTGGCTCGGTGACCACCGTGAGCGGGCACGTGGCGTCTACCGGTCTGGGCGATTGCGGCAGCCGATCCGCGGGTCAAGTGTTCACCTCAGCGCCACTGCCCGGGAGCCCTGGTAGTGGCCAGTGCGTACAGAGCCTGGTCGCCATCGATTCGGGCCCGAACACCGGCGCTAACACCTTGTTGGAGTTCGCGCCCGGTCCCGGTCAGCCCCAACTCGCGGCGGGAGAGCACGTCAGGATCATCCGGCAAATCGACGAACAGGGCACCACCACCTACGCCTTCTACGATTACGCACGCGGTTGGCCGCTGGTCGCACTGGCACTCGCGTTCGCGGTGGTGATCGTCGCGGTGGCCCGCTGGCGCGGATTGCTGGCGCTGGTTGGCATCCTGGTGGCCTTCGGGGTGCTGGTGGTGTTCCTGCTGCCTGCCCTTCGTGAGGGTGCGCCGGCCGTCCCGGTGGCACTGGTGGCCTCGGCGGCGATCTTGTACGTGGTGATCTACCTGGCGCACGGCATCAATCTGCGGACTAGCGCAGCACTGCTGGGCACTTTGTCGTCGATGTTGCTAGCGGCCGGATTGTCCTGGGCGGCAATCAAACTAGCTCATTTGACGGGGCTATCAGAAGAACAGAATTCTCAGGTCGCTGCCTATCTGGGCCATGTCTCGATCACCGGCTTGCTGCTGGCCGGTTTCATCATCGGATCGCTGGGTGTGCTCAACGATGTGACGGTGACACAGGCGTCGACGGTTTTCGAACTCGCCAACCTCGGCGGCGACACGTCACGTCGAGCAATCTTCCTAGGCGCGATGCGAGTGGGCCGCGACCACATCGCCAGCACGGTGTACACACTGGTGCTGGCTTATGCCGGCAGCTCATTACCGCTGCTGCTGCTGTTCAGCGTCGCCAACCGCTCCCTGCTCGATGTGCTGACCAGCGAGAGCGTGGCCATCGAGCTGGCGCGCTCGGCGGTCGGTGGCACCGCGCTGGCATTGTCAGTCCCGTTGACGACGGCGATCGCCGCGGTGCTAGCGACGCCCGAACCCACTACGGGACGTCAGCGTCGTCCAGCAGCCCCAGCGGGTAATCGCCGTACCCGGCGTTGAGCAGCCCGCGCGGTGCGCCAGCTGAAGATGTTGTCGCCCAACGCCAATGCCACTGACTCGGTCCCGGTGTGGACGGCGCCGATGACGAATGCCTGCGCCAGACCGCGCTCTAGGGGCGCCGCGGCGCGCTAACATGAGACCCATTGTCGGTCGACAAGGCGGGAGGAAAACGATGGTTACTGCGCACAAAGAACATGTCGGCCATGACCATGTCCATGGCGACGGCTGTGGACATGTAGCGGTCCCTCACGGTGATCACGTCGACTATGTGCACGACGGTCATCTTCATCGCGCGCACGACAACCACTACGACGAATGCGAGCCGTCCGGCGGGCACGCGGTGCATGAGGGTCATGACCATGTTCACGGCGAGGGCTGTGGACATGTGGCCGTCCCCCATGGTGATCACGTCGACTACATTCACGAGGGTTGCCGGCACGCAGCTCACGGCGATCACTACGACGAGCACTGAGCCGACGGCAACGGGTCGTCAGTGCAAACTTCCTGCGCAGCAGCCTGATTCGGCTATAAGCAGAAGGCCAGCCTAATAGTCGTGGATCTTCGTAGGAGGATCGAAACTTCGGCCGGCCGCATGGCACGCTCATCGCGCCGTCGCCGCATTACTCGAATAGATATCACGGCGGTTCATCTCGGCATAGCGGGCGGTGACGTACTGAAAGGGCCCAGCCACGCAATGGATTTCGCGACTGCTGGCGTGTCGTCTGTTCTGGTGATCAGGCGGTCTTCTTGGTCATCGTCTTCCCGCAGCATGTCGGTGCCTGTTGGCCGGGGCAATCCGGTGGGGCTGCCTTGGTCACCGTCAGTTCGCATCCGCAACCGGCCTCCTGGCAGCGGTAGACCTCACCCTCGCGAAATGGCATCGTCGCCACCTCCTTCGCTCACATCGGGGTCAAGGGGCGGTTTCGACGCTAGAACCTGACCCCAGGGTGCAGGTCAATACTGGGAAAGCGAAGGAGGTGGGACACCATGGCGCTGACGGGATTGACCATCGGAGCTGCCGCCGAAGCCGCCGGTCTGACCCGTAAGGCGGTGAAGGTCTACGAGGCGAAAGGGCTGCTCCCGCGCGCCGAACGGACGCCTGCCGGGTATCGGCTCTACGACCAGCACGACATCGAGCTGCTGACCTTTATCCGGCGGGCTCGCGCCCTGGGCCTGCGGCTGGAGGATATCCGCGAGATCCTCGCTATCCGCGGCGGTGGTATGCCGCCGTGCGCCGCGATCCGCGACATGCTCGACGAGCGGATCACCGACATCGACACCACGATCGCCGAACTACGGAGCCTGCGTCGGACACTCGCTGACACGCGCACCCGCGCTGACGACTGCTGTACCGATGACCGGACGGCGACCATCTGCACTGTCATCGACGATGCCTGATCGACCGAGATTCCTTGGTCCAAACCGACCTACTACCACTTTTCCAGGTCGAAGCAGCTACAGCTACGCGACGGAAATCAAATATGCGCCAAAAGCTATTTGAAAATCATTTTCAATAACGGTTGACTCTAATCGTGCCCGGCCGCTGGATCGAATCCTCGCAGGCGGCGACCGCGCGGTGGGCACACAGACTCGGCCGACGATGTTGCCGTCACGGCGCAGCGGCCCTGCCGATCGGCATGGAAAAGAGGAGACATTGCCTTCGCTCGATATCAACGCCACCGTCTCGACCAGCACGAATTGGGGCGACGTATCCGAACGCCTCACCAGGGCGTTGCACCTGACAGCGCCGCCGGTAGCCATAACTTTTCGGTCAGCGCTATCCCCCGACCGCCCGGCGCCCGTTGCTGAACTACCCGCCACCTGCCGCCCGCGTTCCACGCCTGCCGCTACCCAGCAGGCTGGCCCGCTCGCACCGCCCAACGAACACGGGCGCACCGGGTCAGCTCTGGCCGGGTGCGTGTTCTGGATCCGTGGAACAGAACAAGCCATCACTACCAACGCGGTCGATCACGCCAATTGCAGCGTCGGCAGCCTCACCCACGGTTTCCGCTCCCTCGACGAGGTAATCGAGAACGACGACGTCCAGGCGCTGCTGGCCTCCGGCTGGGTGGACCCAGGCGGCGTAACGGCGCTGCCCGTAGTCACCGAACGTCCCGAATCGATCACCTACGCGCCCCTTGCCAGTTGCGCCGAAACACCGACCGTTGTGCTGGTCCGGCTCAACGCGCGCGGGCTGATGACCGTCAAAGACGCACTGCCTGACCTGCACGTCGAAGGCAAGCCGCAGTGCCACATCGTGGCCATCGCCAAGGAACAGGGCCGTGTCGCGGCCAGCGTGGGCTGCGCCCTAAGCCGCGCACGAACCGGAATGCGAGTCGACGAAGCGACCTGCGTGTTCCCGGCCGAAACCCTCCCCGCCTTGGTGGGTGAGCTCGAATATCACGCAGAACTGGACTCGCAGATGGCCCATTACGCCGCCGACGACGCCCGCCGATTCCCCGCACCCCGGCCGGGCGTGCCCGAGCCGTAAGAGGCACTCCCCCTTGCCAACCCGTGATCGCGCCGATGACGCGGACCCGTGCATCCTGGTTCAGTGGCAGTCCTTTAGGGATTGGTTATGTGCAGCGCACCGCACAAAGCCATTCCGTCGACCCACACTGCGCTGGCCGATTGGACGATTCACCAACGTCGTCGCGGCCGCAGGCCGGCTACTTGACCTCGGCCCCACGAAAGCCCGTCGTCATTGGTTTGGCCGCGAGGCGGCCGTGACCAGCTGCGGAAAACCGGCGGCTAGCCGGATGACGGCGTAGATCGCGAAGCTGATGGTGCTGATGAAGACGCTGGCTTTGACGTTGGGACAGATCAGACCCAGCAGCAGTCCGCCGTCGGCGGCGATCAGGCAGAACGCGATGGACAACGCGATCAGCACGGGGGTGCGGGCAGTGAGGCGGGTCGCGGCGGCGGCGGGGGTGATCGTCAGGCTAAGGACCAGCAGAGTTCCGACGATCTGCGCGGCTTCGGTGACAGTCAGCGCCAGCAGGTAGACGAAAAGCAGCCCGACTAGCCGGGTGGGCACCCCACGCGCGAGTGCGACGTCAGGATCAATAGATGCGAATAGCAGCGGCCGGTAAAGCAGCACCATTGTGGTCAGCACGGCGATCGCGATGATGCTGAGAAGGGTGATCTGGCCGGGGCTGACGCCGAAGATCTGGCCGAACAGAATATTGGTGGCGGCGGTCGCGAACCCGGTGTACAGGGAGAGCAGGTAGACCCCCACACCGAGGCCGAAAGCGAGGATCACCCCGATCGCCGAGTTCCGCTCGCGGGGACGATCGCCTAGCAGCCCGATAGCTGTCGCAACGACCAGCGATCCGAGCAGTGCCCCCAGAACCGGGTTGTTGGCGGCAAGCAGGCCGGCCGCGGCACCGGTGAACGCCAACTCGGCCGATCCGTGCACCGCGAACGCGAGGTCGCGGATGATCACGAACGGGCCGATCAGCCCAGTGGTCACGGCCACCAAAGTCGCGGCGATGAGCGCATTCTGAACGAACGTGTCGTTCAGATAGTCCGACAGCGTCACTGCGCCAGCATCGCGTCGCCGCGATCATCGTCGATTGGCGCCGCCTCGGGGGCCCCAACGATGACAATCCGGCCTTGCACGCGCAGCACCTCGACAGCGGTCCGGTACAACTCCGAGAGGGTCGCGCTGGTCAGCACCTCCTCGGGCGTGCCGACAGCCCAGCGGGTGCCGACTAGGTAGAGCACGCGGTCGACGACAGTCAGGATCGGGTTGATCTCGTGGGTCACCAACACCACGGCGATGTCGGAGGCACGGCGCTGTTGGTCGAGGCTCTTGACAACTTCGCCCTGGTGCTTGATGTCCAGCGACAACAGCGGCTCGTCACATAGCAGAAGCTTCGGATTTCCGATCAGAGCTTGGGCGATCCGCAGGCGTTGCTGCTCCCCGCCGGATAGCCGCCCGATCGGGGCGCTGGCGAACCGACGCGCCCCGACAGCGTCGATCGCCATTTCGACGCGGCGGCGATGCGCCGGGCTGGGCAGACCGATGCCCCAGCGGTGGCCGTCGAGTCCGAGCCGCACCAGGTCGGTGCCCCGGATCGGCAGATCACGGTCGAAGCCTTTCTGTTGCGGGATGTAGCCGATCGTGTCGCTGCCGCGCCGCGGCGCGGCCCCGCACACTCGCGCCGATCCCGACGACAGCGCGGTCAACCCGAGCAACACGTTGAGCAGCGATGTTTTGCCGCAGCCGTTGGGACCCAGCACGGCGAGAAACTCCCCGGGGGCCACCACCAGGTCGACGTTTTGCCAGAGCAGCCGCGGTCCGTAGCTCAGCCCCGCGGCGCAAAGCTGCACGGTCGGCGGCGCAGTTCTAATGTCGGGCAATCGGCCCATCTGGCTACTGCCCTAACGCCTGGGCGATCAGGTTGACCTGCCCCAGCTGCCATTGCTGAAAGTTTGAGGCGGCGGGCGGTAGCGTCTCGGTCACTCCGACGATAGGCACGCCGCTTTGCCGCGCGAGTCTTTTTAGCGCTTCGACTGCCGGGCTGTCGGTTTGCTCGTTGTACAACAGGACTTTGATGGCCTTGGTGGACACCGCGCTGTCCATCGCCGCGTTGTCGGCGGGACTGGGGTCGTTGCCGTCCTCGATCGCCCGGGCGAACGAGGTCGGGGTAGCCAGTTTCAGTCCGGCGCCCTCGATGAGGTAGCCCGGTACCCGTTCGGTGTACCCGACAGGGGCCCCGGGGTGCTGCGTTTTGATACTGGCGATCGCGGCGTTAATGGGTGCCAGGCTGTCGCTGAACGTCTTCGCGTTCGCTATGAACGTCGCCGCATCGGCGGGGTCGAGCGCGGTGAGCTGCGCAGCGATCGCCAACGCGACCCCAGGAAGCTTCGCGATGTCATACCAGATGTGCGGGTTGGCGTCAGGCCCTGAAATCTGCATCACGTCGGCTGCGGTAAGCACCTTGCGATGCTGGTTGGGCGATGCCGACAGCAGCCTGTTCATGAACTCGTCGTAACCCAAACCGTTGACGATCACGAGTTGGGCCTTGCTGACCGCGGCAGCGGTTTTTGCGTCGGACTCATACAGGTGCGGGTCGGCATTCGGGTCAGTGATCACCGAAGTGACGTTCACATGATCGCCACCGATCTGTCTGGTGATGTCACCCCAGAAATTCTCCGCGGCCACCACGTCCACCCGAGTCCCCTGCTGACCGGCCGATGTCGTTGACGAGATCGACGATGAGTGTGGACCACAACCGGTTATCGCCACGGCGACGGTTGCCAGGATCGCAGCGATGGTCACCGTGACCCGGCGACGGGTTCGTACAGTCACAGCGGGCTCCAGCCAGGATTGTCGACTCAGGTGAAAACGATTATCACTACCACATTGACCAAAGTCATCACCTCGGAACCCTGCTCAAAGCGGAACGGGCGTCGACCGACGCCGTGAGTTGAGTCACACAAGCTCTCGCGGCTTCTGATGCAGATATACAGTTACCCCGTAATCGAGTATCACAGCGGTCAGCCGAGGAGGATTCGATGAGCGAGAAGACAACGTGCATAGTCGTCGGCGGCGGTCCTGCCGGAATGGTGGCGGCTCTACTGCTGGCCCGCGGGGGCGTGGAAGTTACCGTGCTGGAGAAGCATGCCGACTTCCTCAGAGACTTCCGGGGCGACACCGTGCATCCCTCTACGCTGCGGCTGCTCGATGAGCTCGGCCTCTTCGAACGGTTCGACGCGCTGCCGCACACCCGGCTCGAGGGCTGGGGCCTCGACCTGCCCGATGGCCGTAAAGCGCCCGTCATCGACTTCACTCGGCTGCGCTTGCCTCACCGCTATATGGCGATGGTGCCCCAGTGGGACCTGCTCGACCTGCTGGCCGAGGCCGGGCAAGAGGAGCCGACGTTCACCTTGCGGATGAGCACCGACGTCACCGGGCTGCTCTACGAGTCGGGCCGCGTCGTCGGAGTGCGGTATGACGGCCCCGACGGGCCGGGCGAACTGCGCGCCGACCTGACGATCGCCTGCGATGGGCGCTGGTCGCTGTGCCGGCGCGAGGGCGGCTTCGTCCCGCGCGAGTACCCGGTCGACGCCGACGTGTGGTGGTTCCGGCTCCCGAAGGCCGAGGGCGTCGGAGACACTCTGCTGCCTCGGTTCAAGGACGGCTTGTTCCTCGGCGTCATTCCACGCAAGGACTACCTGCAAACCGGCTACTTCCTCCGCAAGGGCGCCGACGCTCAGCTGCGGGCGCGCGGGATCGAGGCGCTGCGCCAAGACATCGTCAGCGCCATTCCCGAGCTGTCCGAGGCCGTCAACGGCCTGGAATCGATGGATGACGTCAAGCTGCTTGACATTCGGCTCAACCGGCTGCGGCGCTGGTACAAGGACGGGCTGCTGTGCATCGGCGATGCCGCACACGCGATGTCCCCGGCCGGCGGCGTCGGCATCAACATGGCCGTCCAGGACGCCGTTGCTGCGGCGACGCTGCTGGCGGCACCGCTACGCGATCACCGCGTCACCACCAAGGACTTGGCCGCCGTCCAACGCCGCCGCGAGTTCCCCACGGCGGTCACCCAGACGTTTCAACGCTTCCTGCATGCGGTGATGCGCCGGGCGATCGATTCCGGCAAGACGCCATCACCCAACAAGCTGTTGCGCGTCGTGGCTCGGTTCCCGCAGCTGTCGGTGATCCCCGCGTACGTGATGGGCGTCGGCGTCAGGCCCGAACACGCACCTACGTTCGCCCGCCGGGCACCGCAACCGGTCGCCGCAATTAGTTACAACGAAAAGGATTGACGCTCAACGACCATGTCTGTGTCAACGGTTTGCGAAGTCCCTGCCGAGGTGGTCGCGGCGGCGCTGCGTGCCGCCGAGAATCTCGGCAGGGACGTCGCCGATGTACCGCTGATCGCGATCGCCCGTGAGGCCGGGATGTCGCGTAGCACGCTGATCCGGCGGTTGAATGGATCCCGGCAGCCGTTGGACGACGCCGTGCGGGCGGCGGGAGTGGAGCCCGGCGGCCGCCCGCCGGTGCGTGAGCGCGCGGTGCAGGCGGCAGCGGCGCTGATCAGCGACCGCGGCCTGTCCGCCGTGACGTTGGAAGCGGTTGCAGCTCAAGCGAATTGCTCGGTACACAGCCTGTACGCGGTATTCGGCGGCCGTGATGAATTGCTCCGCGCGGTTTTTGATCGCTACGGCCCGATCCTGGATCTCGACGAGGCGGTCTCTGACCCAGATGCCGAGCTCAGCGAAATCGTGCGTCGGGTCTACCGGGTCCTGGCCGAGGCGTTCAGCCGCGAGCCGCGGGTGGCGTCTGCGATGCTCGCCGATGGGCTGGCCCGCCCGACCTCACCCGCGGCGCAGGCCCTCCTGCAATACCACGTGCCACGCATGCTGGCCGGTGTGGGCCAGTGGCTGGCGGGCGAAATTACCGCCGGGCGTATCCGAGATCTCCCGCTGCCGTTGCTCATTCAGCAGCTGCTCGCACCCATCGGGATACACACCATGATTCGTCCGGCTATCGGCACCATCCCCGAAGTCGAGCTGCCCGAGCTGGACGAGGCGTGCACGGTGTTCGCCGACGCGTTCCTGCGCGCGGTCGCGACCTAATCGTCGTCGTCGATTAGATGGGCGAACGCCTCCAGATTCTTCAGCGACTCACCGCGGGACACCCGCCACTCCCATTCCTTTTGAATCGACGACCGAAAACCCAACTCCAGCAACGTG
>DASQSQ010000356.1:0-15500 GCA_035642315.1 Mycobacterium sp. | reverse complement strand
GCGCAGGGCGCGTGGACCGGCTCGCAATGGTTGATGGTCGAGGAGTCTTCGAACACACCCGTGCAGCAGGCGGCCTACGTCAAGGCCGGCAGTCGCGACACCGTCCGTAGCCGTTCGTTCACCGGCAAGCCGGCCCGCATGCTGCGCAACGATTGGACCGAGGCATGGGATGCGCCGGACAACCCGAAGCCGCTCGGTATGCCGTTGCAGTACATGGTTTCCGGCATGGCCGTGCGCGCCACGAACCGCTACCCCAACGAGTCCGTCGACGTGGCGTTCAACCCCGTCGGCCAGGTCGTCGGACAGTTCAGCAAGGTCGAGAAGACGTCAACGGTCATCGAACGCTGGGTGCAGGAGTACCTCGAGGCGACCAACAGGCTGGACGAACTCAACGAGGCCGCCACCGTCTGACGAATGGCGCTGCGCGCCAGAATTATTCGTCGTCGGCGTACTTGCCGGTGAAGACCTCTTTGGCTCTGTCGACGGCGTAGGTGGCAATGTCCAGTGAATTGTGGACGATGTCGCCGGTTCCGCCGGCGATGTCGCCTTTGAGAATGTGGCCCGCGTCTTCGACGATGTCCGACGACCTCTCGACGGCATTCGCCACGATGTCTCGGGCGGCGTCGATCGCGTCCTTCGGCTTGAAGGCCATCGCAGTCTCCTTACTATCTGTGCGAGGTAGCTATCCGGTCTGGCCGGTGTCCGATGGGAAGCCTCCGCCAGTACCGTTCGGGTACCCACCGCCGGTCAGCTGGCCAATCTGCCAGCCGTGTTCGGTGCACAGCATCGGCAGCCCGTCGGGTGACTGGGCCGACGACCCGCGCGGGTTGTCGCATTTCGCACCGACCTGCTGAACTCCGCGCAGCGGGTAGGTAATCACCCAGAATCCCGATTGCGCGGCCGGGAACTGATTGGTGATGAAGTGGCACGCCTCGGCCTGACCGGTCGGGCCGCGTCCGAAGATGAACCGCTCGTAGTTGTCGCACGGCGCACCCAGCGACGCCTGGTAGTTCATACCCGGCACGTCGCCGTCGAAAGGCCCGGGGTCGGCGACGGCGACCGGCGCCAGGCCGACGGTTGTGCCGGTGATCGCAGCGGCGATGAATAGTTCGCGAATCATGACCCACCTTCGGTGTCACGTTGCGGGGGCCATTGCACGCCCCCGGCGGCCTGGGCCAAGCATAGCCAGTGCGGCCCCGGCCACAAGGCCGTTTTGCCCGGCTGCGTCCAGCGTTCGGTCAGCGGCCGGCAGGCCGGTAAGTGCAGATCAGGACACCGGTTGCAGTGGTCGTCGCCGATACCAACTCGAGCGCACGTGCCGTGCTGTCGTCGGGAAACAACCGCTTACCACCGCCGAGCAGGATCGGTTCGATCATCAGCCGGTATTCGTCCACGAGTCCATGCGTGATCAACTGTGTGGCCAGCGATGCGCTGCCCATGACCTGAAGCGCGTTGCCATCGCGCGCACGCAGCTCGCGCACCGCCCCGATGGCGTCCTCGGCGGGCAGCAAGGTCGAGCCGGGCCAGGTGAGATCGCGCTGGGTCAGCGTCCGCGACGCCACATACTTGGGAATCATTCATCCGGTCGGCGAACGGGTCACCCGCCCGGTTCGGCCAGGCCGAGGCCATCGACTGCCAGGTGCGCCGGCCGAAGAGGATTGCCTCGGTTGCGGCCATGATCTCGCCAATCGCCGGGCCCATGGTGTCCGGGTCGAAGTACGGATGCGACCACCCGCCGTGGCGGAATCCGCCGTCGTCGTCCTCCCCCGGACCGCCGGGCGCCTGCACAACACCGTCGAGGCTGATGAAATCGCTGACAACGATGCGCATGGCTGATCCCCCTCCGTAATTGCTCTGCATGGCTCTAGATCCAGACCTGCAACCGAGCCGAAACTCATCGGAGCCGGTCGCGAGAACACGTTTCAATCCGCCGCCTGGCAATCCCGTGAGACACGTTCCATCTCGGCGGTCACGATGCTTTACTGAGCCAGAACGCGTCATCTTCTCGTCGTATTTAATAGGAGTGCCCCCTATGCCGACGCCAAATATCCCTCCTGGATTCGATTTCACCGACCCCGACGTTCACGCCGAGCGGCTGCCGGTGGAAGAGCTGGCCGAGCTTCGGAAGACCGCCCCGATCTGGTGGAACGAGCAGCCGTACGGAGCGGGCGGGTTCGACGACGGCGGCTTCTGGGTGGTGACCAAGCACAAGGATGTCAAGGAGATATCGCTGCGCAACGACGTCTTCTCCAGCCTGCAGAAGACCGCCCTGCCGCGTTACAAAGACGGCACCGTCGGCGAGCAGATCGAACGGGGTAAGTTCGTCATGCTTAACCAGGACGCCCCGCACCACACCCGGCTGCGCAAGATCATCTCCCGCGGGTTCACTCCCAGAGCAGTCGAGCGCCTGCGCGACGATCTCCACGTACGGGCCCGGCAGATCGTGGAAACCGCTGCCGCACAAGGTGCCGGCGACTTCGTCGAACAGGTGTCCTGCGAGCTGCCGCTGCAGGCCATCGCCGGATTGTTGGGGGTGCCGCAGGAAGACCGGATGAAACTGTTCCACTGGTCCAACCAGATGGTCGGTGATCAGGACCCGGAGTTCGCCGCCAATGACTCCATCGGCGCGTCCGTCGAATTGATCATGTACGCGATGCAAATGGCCGCCGACCGGGCCCAGAACCCGGGTGAAGACATCGTCACCAAGCTGATCGAGGCCGACATCGACGGCCACAAGCTCTCCGACGACGAGTTCGGCTTCTTCGTCATTCTGCTGGCTGTTGCCGGCAACGAGACGACCCGCAACTCGATCACCCAGGGCATGATGGCGTTCACTGACTTCCCCGATCAGTGGGAGCTGTACAAGAAGGAGCGGCCCGCCACCGCGGCTGACGAGATCGTTCGGTGGGCCACCCCGGTTACGTCATTCCAGCGGACCGCGCTGGAGGACTACGAGCTGTCCGGCGTGCAGATCAAGAAGGGCCAGCGCGTGGTAATGGTCTACCGCTCGGCCAATTTCGACGAGGACGTCTTCGACGATCCGTTCACATTCAACATTCTGCGTGACCCCAACCCGCACGTGGGTTTCGGCGGCACCGGAGCGCACTACTGCGTCGGGGCCAACCTGGCCCGGATGACGATCGACCTGATGTTCAACGCGATCGCCGACGCTATGCCTGATCTGGAATCGGTCGGCAAACCCGAACGGCTGCGTTCGGGTTGGCTCAACGGCATCAAGCACTGGCAGGTCGACTACCACACTGACGGGGCGAAATGCCCTGTCGCGCACTAGGCTACGGTTATGCCGTCACATAGAGCAGTCCACGTTAAATCCGCGGGCGCGCCGTTGGAGCTCGCCGATGTCGAGACAACATCGCCGGCGCGCGGCGAAGTACGCATCAGCGTGGGCGCCTGCGGGATATGCGGTACCGATGCCAACTTTGTCGCCGGTAATTTCCCGGGCCTGTCCTGGCCGCTGACCCTGGGTCACGAAATCGCCGGCACGATCGCCGAAATCGGCGACGGCGTCGAAGAATTCAAAGTCGGCGATCGTGTTGCCGTCGGCTGGTTCGGTGGTAACTGCAACCATTGCACGCAGTGTCGCAAGGGCCAGTTCATCCATTGTTTGAACGGGAAGGTGCCCAGCTGGCACTACCCGGGCGGCTACGCGGAGTCGGTGACGGCGCCGGCCACCGCCCTGGCCCGCATACCCGCGGAACTGTCCGACGCCGAAGCCGCTCCCATGGGTTGTGCAGGCGTCACGACCTACAACGCACTGCGCCACACCAAGGCGTTGCCCGCTGACCGGGTGGCGATCCTCGGCGTCGGCGGGCTCGGCCACCTTGGTCTTCAGTTCTCCCGGGCCATGGGTTTCGAGACCATCGCGATCAATCGGGGCACCGCCAAAAAGGAAGATGCGCTGAAGCTGGGCGCACATCATTACATCGATTCCACCGAAGGCGACGTCTCCGAAGCTTTGAACGACCTCGGCGGGGCCGCGGTGGTTCTGGGCACCGCGGGTGCCTCGAAAGCCATGGCCGCGACCGTCGGCGGCCTGTTGCCACAGGGTGAGCTCATCACCATCGGCGTCACACCCGAGCCGTTGCCGATCAGCCCGCTGCAACTGATAACGCCGGGGCTCAGCATCATCGGTCATCCGTCCGGGACTGCCAGCGAGATCGAAGACACCATGCAGTTCGCCGTCCAGTCGGGTGTGCGGGCGTGGATCGAAGAGCTGCCGCTGGCGCAAGCCGCGGAGGGCTACGCGGCCCTGGAGCAGGGCCGGGCGCACTACCGCACAGTTTTGACCGTTTGAGTCACGACCACAGCGCGGCGTGGGGCCTCGACGGCTCCGACGGCGAGTTGCTGATTCGCACAGGGGTCGCCGGCCGTGCCGCGCAACTGGGACATCGGCTGACGATCGCGATGCGGCGCTGGCGGGCCACAGTGCAGTGGGATGGGGACGAACCGGTCAGCGCGGACTTGACGGTCGACGTTGATTCGCTCGAGGTGGTGCGCGGTGACGGCGGCCTGACTCCGTTGTCGGGTCCGGAGAAGATTCTGGTGCGCGGCAACGCGGTGCGTTCGCTGGATGCCCGGCGGTTTCCCCGAATCAGCTTCGCCGCCAACACCATCGAGAAGATCGACGACGGCTACCGGCTGACCGGGACGCTGAGCATCCACGGTAAGGCCCGAACGCAGGTGGTCGACGTGCGCACCGACGACCTGGGTGACGGCTGGCGGTTGTGCAGCGAGACCTTGGTCAGACAATCCGACTTCGGCATAAAGCCGTACGCGCAGCTGTTGGGCTCGTTGAAAGTCGCTGACGACGTCACCGTTACGTTCACCGCGCAGCGCGCCAAAGACGTCTGAACGAAGGAGTGAAGTTGCGGATCGGAGTTGTGTTCCCGCAGACCGAGATTGGCGCCGACGCGGGTGCGGTGCGCGCCTACGCCGAGCACGCCGAGGGGCTCGGCTTTGCTCACCTGCTTGCCTACGATCACGTCGTCGGCGCCGACCCGAAGGTCCACGTCGGCTGGGACGGCCCCTATGACGTGCACACTACGTTTCACGAACCGCTGGTGACGTTCGGATACCTCGCCGCGGTCACCACCTCGCTGGAGTTGGTCACCGGCATCGTGATCCTGCCGCAGCGACAAGCTGTCCTGGTCGCCAAGCAGGCCGCCGAAGTGGATCTGCTCAGCGGCGGCCGGCTGCGCCTGGGCGTCGGCCTCGGCTGGAACGCGGTCGAATACGAGGCACTGGGAGAAGACTTTTCGACCCGCGGTAAGCGCTGCGACGAGCAAGTGGAGCTGATGCGCAAGCTGTGGACCGAGCCGACCGTCACCTACCACGGCACGTATCACCAGGTGACCGGCGCCGGGCTGGCGCCGCTGCCGATACAGCGGCCCATTCCGGTGTGGTTCGGGGCATCCTCGGCGCGCGCGTGCCGGCGCGCGGGTCGCCTTGGCGATGGTTGGTTTCCCATGGTCGGCCCGGGCCCGAAACTCGAGCGGGCGAAGCAAGAGGTAGAGCAGGCGGCGACGGAGGCCGGCCGAGACGCCGCCCAGATCGGCATGGGCGGCCAGGCCTCCTGGAACGGCAACGCCGACGACTTGGCCGATGGCCTGCGGGCCTGGGCCGAGGCGGGCGCCTCGCACATGTCGATCAACACCATGGGCGCCGGGCTGGCGTCGGTCGATGACCACCTTGCGGCATTGACTACCGCTGCTGAAATCGCCAGGGCCTTCAGGGATTAACGCTGCGCGACCACGCGACGATCGCTAGGGCGACGGTGGTCCGGGATTAGGTGGCGGGCCTTGCGGCGGGGGCTGCTGATCGGGCGCCTGGCCGTGCAGCCGTTCCAGCAACTTGGTGAGCAGCGGATGCGGGTTCGGCTCCGGTGGCGGCGGTGCAGGGGGCGGTGGCGGCGCGGGCGGCGGAACCGGCGCGGCGGCGGGAACTACAGGCGATGGTTGCTCGGCCACGACGGTCTGCGGCTGAACAGGCGCCGGAGCGTGTGTCGGCGCTGGTCGCGCAATCGGCGTCTCGACCGCTGCCGGCGGCGGGGCCGGGGCTTGCGCCGCGGGAAGAGCCGCCGCCCGGTGGGCCACATGGTGGACCGGTGCGGTACCCCTATCGGGAACCAGATGCGGGCCCAGGGCAAGCGACAGCGATACCACGAATGTGACCGCCCCGCCAACCAGCACCGTCAACGCCCCGGCGTACGAGTTCTGCCGAGAGCTTGCGCGCTCCCCTGGCTCGCCATAGCCGGTCTCGACCATCTCGGTGTCGGTGAATTCCGTGCTGTCCGCCGACGCAAGAGCAGCTCCGCGCGCCAGGGCCAGCTGTGCGCCGGTCTGCGTGATGACGGGCACCGGCACCGCGCTCTCAAGCCGCCACGTCAGCGTTTCGAGGTCTTCATCAGGACCGACGACAACGATGCCACCCGGCTGCCATGAACTCCGATCGAACAGGTTGATCAGCCAACCGACCAGCCGGCCCGGCCCGCCCGGCAGATGCTTGATGGCCGTCTGTGGCTCGTCCTCGCACGTGTCGACCATGGCGACGATCGTCGAATCGCCGTCCAGCACACAGACGGCCGCTTTGTTGTAGCCAACGACCGGCGCGATCGCCTGGGCGAGCATGTCGCAGGCCTGGTGCAGCCGAATCGGGATCACATTATCGAAGCCGGCGTTGGTCAGGGACTCCAGCAGTAGCGCAGCCTCCGCGGCCGCCTCGTCGCTCCAGGCGACGCCGATGACGTGAAGACGACGGTCGTAGCCGGCCGCCGCCGCCTGCGCGTCCAACACGGCGGCAGTCGCCTGCTCTGAAGTGTTGACCGCCGGCACCCCTGTGCCGGTACCGACTTCGAATTCTTGGTGATCCAGGATGGTTCCGTCGGCGTCGCGCCCGTCAACGAGGACCCAGCCGACCGACGTGGATGTCAGCGACAGTCCAAGTACCGTGTCCAAATCTGCACCTCAATCGTGTCCCAATGCCCATGCGCCGCCGCCAGCACGAAACCGCAAATGCGGTGGATTCGTGCGCAGCGGAAGGACCGGGACAACGTGGTCTCGTCGGTCTACCCCGGGTGAGCCTACGCGCTCATCACGACAACAGTTGAACGGGTGTCAACACCCCGGTGCGACGTCGCGATGACCTGCGACGTCGAATCCGACTAGTCATTCTCGTGCAAGACGCACCGAATTTGGGCTCGAAAACATGCTTGGGAAAGTTGCCACAACCAGCCGTGAGGCTTGTCCTTCACAGGTTCTGCGCAGGTGACGGCTGCCTATACCGAATCGAGACACCTTTGCGTCCTGATCGACATATGGAGTACCACACGGTAGGTTTTGCGATTAGCGCAAGACGGCCTACGACAAGGGGCAGGTGTATGACATACGTCAGCGAAAAGGTGCGGGGCTGGGTGCGGCGACTCACGGTCGCCGCTTTTGCGGTCGCCGCACTGCCTGGCCTCATCGGCCTTCTCGGCGGAACGGCGACGGCGGGGGCATTCTCCCGGCCCGGTCTTCCGGTCGAGTACCTGCAGGTGCCGTCGGGTTCGATGGGCCGCAGCATCAAGGTCCAATTCCAGAGCGGCGGCAACGGCTCCCCCGCGGTGTATCTGCTCGACGGCCTGCGGGCCCAGGACGACTACAACGGGTGGGACATCAACACCCCGGCCTTCGAGTGGTACTACCAATCCGGGCTGTCCATCGTCATGCCGGTCGGTGGGCAGTCCAGCTTCTACACCGACTGGTACCACCCGGCCTGCGGCAAGGCCGGCTGCTCGACCTACAAGTGGGAAACCTTCCTGACCAGCGAGCTGCCCGGATACCTGGCCTCGGAGAAGAGCGTCAAGGCCAACGGCAGCGCCGCGGTCGGTATCTCGATGGCCGGTGCATCGTCAATGAATCTGGCGATCTACCACCCTGGGCAGTTCATCTACGCCGGTTCGCTGTCCGGCTACCTCAGCCCGTCCACCGGGCAGGGCTGGATAGGCCTAGCGATGGGCGATGCCGGCGGCTACAAGAAGGAAGACATGTGGGGGCCAGACAGCGACCCGGCATGGCAACGCAACGACCCCTTGGTCAACGTCGGCCGACTCGTCGCCAATAACACCCGGCTCTGGGTGTACTGCGGCAACGGAACTCCGAACGAACTGGGCGGCGCCAACTTGCCGGCCACGTTCCTCGAGAGCAACTTCATGATCGGCGTCAACAAGAAGTTCCAGGACGCCTACAACGCCGCGGGCGGCCACAACGCCGTGTTCAACTTCCCGCCCTACGGCACCCACAGCTGGGAATACTGGGGCGCCCAGTTGAACGCGATGAAGGGTGACCTGCAGGGCTCGCTCGGCGCCCACCCTGGCGGATAGGGCGGACCCTCGCGAGCAAACTGCGCTTGACGGTGATCCGTCAAGCGCAGTTTTTTGCCCGGGTTCAGTGCAGTTGGTCGGTGATATCGACCCATGCCGACGACTCGCCACGGTGGTTGTTCATGTCGCGGCACTGGCCATAAATACGCGCGACTCCATGCGCCGGAGAATTGCTGTCCGGGTAGATGCTCGCGGTGACGCCGTCCTTGGACAACGTCGTGCCGAACATGTGTTGGTTGGGCGGCAGCCCCCCGCGCCAGCCGCGCGCAACCATGGCCCGCGCGATGCCTTGGAAATACGTGTTGCCGTGCGCATCGGCGGGCAATGTGAAGTCGATGTAGACCGCTCCCTGATAGGGCGGATCATCGCGGTTCTTGCAGGACATCAAAAGATAGCCCCCCGTTGGGTTTTGAAGCGCAGCGACGGCGACGATCTGTTGCGCATGCTCGACGACCTCGGCCTTGGTCTGTTCGTCCGTGGCGGTACGGTTCGGGCGCCCAACGGAATCCGCCGTCGATGAATGCAGTCGGCCCGCCACCAGTGACCCCGCGCCCAGGATGAGCGTCGACGTCAGCGCGGCAGCCAGCAACAGCCGACTCGCCGGTGAGCGAAGCCGTTCGGCGGGGCTGGCCCCCGGGTCAGCCACCCAGGGCGGCGAGGAGTTCCTTGATCCGGGCCGCTTCGTCATCCGTTGGGATTTCGTCGGCCTCGATCGCGTCGAGGAGATCGGCCGCCAGCCCCGCGCCGTTGGCGGTTTCCTGCGCGGACAATTTCGCGCGCCTACGGACGGCATATAGCTGTTGACCCAACGTGGCGCCGGGCGCCTCGGCGGCCTTGGCCATCAGATCGTCGTAGCGCGTTCGAACTCCGCTCAGCGAGACGATGACTGAGGGCGTTGCCCTTCCGCGAGAGGCGGCTTTGGTGAGTGCCGTCTGCAGCTTTCGCAGACCGGCAAGGATCACCACTGCGCGCCCGGAGAACTCCGGATCGTTGTTGTCGGGCAAGGCGTCGATCGCTGCGGTGAACATCTGCATTGCCGCCTCGACCAAGCTGACGATGACGGGCGCCTCGCCGTCATCCGGTCCGCCGCCCTTGGAACGCTTTGAGCCGTGCAAGGCATCGCTGAACTCGTCGATGATGATCACCCGTCTTGATCGCGATAGAAGACGTCGAAACGCTAGCGCGGATCCATCGTCTGTACAAGAGCAGTGCCGGTCACCAGGCCGTCGGCAACGCCAAAGATATATTCGCAACCATTCGTTTTGATGGTTTAGAGAACGACAGTCTTGTGGAAATGCCGAGCCGCGAGAAGAGTAAATGTATGACCGACCAGAAATTGATTGAGCACTGGATTCAAGGCTGTGCGGTGCAGCGGATCATGTTCCGTGACGGTCTTGTGCTCAACCTTGAGGATTACAACGAGCTCGTCATCTCGACACCGATAACCCTGACGCTGCCGGCCACCGCCAACTCGCCTGTTGAGGTTGTTTCTGTCGACCCCAACGATCCGGCCGTCCACGAGCGACCGCTGTTCGATTTCTCGGGGGCAACGTGCACGGATGTCGCCTGGGATGATGCCGGAGACCTGCATTTGGAATTCTCGGACGGACATCAGATCGACGTCGCGCCCGACGATGACGTCACCGCCTGGGAGTTGTACGGCAAATACCACGGTTATGCCGCGTGCCTGCCGCACGGCGAGGTCCGGGTGGTGCGGCACGACGTTGAGGACGACGGCGAGGACTAGCGCCGCGCGGTGACCGCATGCTTGGATCGGCCCATGCAGGGATCGGCGACGGTTCACATGGCGGCATCCGCGGACGAGATCTGGAACTTGATCGCAGATGTCCGCAACACCGGGCGGTTCTCCCCCGAAGTGTTCGATGCCGAATGGCTTGACGGGGCCACCGGGCCCGCGCTCGGAGCGCGATTTCGCGGGCACGTCAAGCGAAACGAAATCGGGCCGGTGTACTGGACGACGTGTCGAGTCACCGCGTGCGAACCGGGCCGGGAATTCGGCTTCGCGGTGCTGGTTGGTGATCGAGCGGTGAACAACTGGCATTACCGACTGACACCAAAAGGCGACGGCACCGACGTCACCGAATCATTTCGGATGGCCGGCTCGCCGATGACCGCGGTGTATTACTGGATGTTCGGCGGTTTCCTGCGTCAGCGACGCAACATTCGTGACATGACTAAGACGCTGCACCGCATCAAGGATGTCGTCGAGGCGTGAGATCGCCGAAAATCTAGCCCTATCGAGCTGAATGAGGTTGCCATGGGACAGTGGTCGCGCGACGAGATCGAGTCGGCGTTCGAACGTCACAAGCAGGTCGTCGTAGAAATAGGTTCGAGTTGGGACTGGTCACGGTTCGCCGATCAGTTCACCGAGGACGCAACCTACGTCGAGCACACCTACGGCACTTTCCACGGGCGCGAGCAGATCCGCGATTGGATTGTCTCGACGATGAACGAGTTTCCCGGCAGCGAGATGCCGTTCTATCCGACCTCCTGGTACTCCATCGACACCGACCGCGGCTGGGTGTTCTGCGAATTCCTCAACCGGATGCGGGATCCCGGCGACGGCAGCATCCATCAGGCGGCCAACCTGTCGGTGATGAAGTACGCCGGTGACGACTTGTGGAGTTACGAGGAAGACGCCTACAACCCGATGAACTTCCTGCCGGTGGTCCGCGACTACATCCAGCGGAGCAAGGCATGCGGCACGGTTAGCGACGACGCGATCACGTTCGCGAAGAACATGAATTGGGAACTGGCCTAACGGCTGACCCGCGCGATGGCCGTAGGCTGGCGATAGCACTGCTCGTCGATGCGGAGGGGTCTACAGGTGGACATCGCAATCAAGCAGAGGTTGCACTGGCTGGCGCTGCACGGCTTCGTCCGTGGCGCCTCGTCGCTCGGTGCCCGCAGGGGTGACCTGCAGGCCCGGTTGATCGCCGACCCGACCGTCAGCGCTGACCCGGTGGCGTTCTACGAGGAGGTGCGGGCCCGCGGTCCCCTGGTGCACTCGCGCATCGGCTACATCACCGCGGACCATGCGATCGCGCATGAACTGCTGCGGTCAGACGACTTTCGGGTGCTGCCCATCGGGGCGAATCTGCCGGCGCCGCTGCGGTGGTTCGAGCGTCGCGTCCGCGACGACCTGCTCCACCCGCTGCGTCCGCCATCGCTACTCGCGGTGGAGCCGCCGGACCACACCCGCTACCGGAAGACAGTGTCGTCGGTGTTTACCACCCGGGCGGTTGCCGCACTGCGGGACGGCGTCGAGCAGACGGCGGCGACACTGCTCGATCAACTGTCCGGCGAACCCGGTGTCGTCGACATCGTCGACCGGTACTGCGCGCAGCTTCCGGTAGCGATCATCAGCGACATCCTGGGAGTGCCCGACGCTGATCGACAGCGCATCCTCGAGTTCGGCGAGCTGGCAGCGCCCAGTTTGGATTTCGGACTCCCCTGGCAGCAATACCGCCGTGTGCAGCGCGGGATCGAGGGGTTCAACACCTGGCTGACAGAACATCTCCAACAGTTGCGGCGACACCCAGGCGACGACCTAATGAGCCAGCTGATCCAAAAGGCCGAAAGCGGTTCGGCGGAAACATATCTGGACGAGCCCGAACTTCACGCGGTCGCCGGTCTGGTGCTAGCGGCCGGCTTCGAGACCACGGTGAACCTGTTGGGCAACGGGATTCGCATGCTGCTGGACAACCCAGAGCATCTGCGCACCCTCAGTCAGCGTCCGCAGCTGTGGCCCAACGCCGTCGAAGAGATCTTGCGATTGGAATCACCGGTACAACTCACCGGACGGTTTGCGCTCAACGACACCGAGGTAGCGGGTACCCCGGTCACACAAGGCGACCTGGTCGTCATCTACGTCGCCGCGGCCAACCGTGACCCGGCGGTGTTCCCCGACCCCAACCGTTTCGACATCGAACGCGAAAACGCCGGCAAACATCTGGCTTTCTCGGGTGGACGGCACTTCTGCCTGGGGGCGGCGCTGGCCCGAGCCGAAGGCGAAGTGGGGCTGCGAGCATTCTTCGACCGCTTTCCCGACGTGCGTTCTGCCGGCGCCGGCAGCCGTCGCGACACCCGTGTTCTGCGTGGTTGGTCGACGCTGCCGGTAGCACTGGGCACGGTGCGATCGATGGCCACCCGGTGAGCTAGGCGGTCGGGCTAGCGCTGAGGTCTGCGACCGAAGTAGCCCTCCAGCACCGTGGTGCATACCAGCTCGCCGGTGCGGTTGAACATAGTGCCCTGCGTCAGCCCGCGGCCGCCGATGCCATTGGGTGAATGTTGTTCGTAGAGTAGCCAATCCGACAGGTCAGGTGGCCGGTGGAACCACACCGCATGGTCCATCAACGCCGAGTTGCCCGGTCCCAGCGGGGTCGTGCGGTGGGCGATCATGGCCGGCTCCAGCAGCGTGCGACCGGAGAGGTAAACCACCAGGCAGTAGGCAAGCATGGGGTCGCTCGGTGGGATCCCGTTGGGACGCCACCAGATTCGAATCCGCGCGGGTGGCGGTTCAGCGAAGTCGAGTGCCAGCCTGGCCGACGGATCGATATAGCGCATCACGATCGGTTGGTCACGGACCCACCATCCGGACCGCTCGTCCGCGTATGCGCTGAGCTGCTCGGCCATCGTGGGAAAGGATTCAGGGTCGGGTAGATCGGGTGGTTGCTGTTGGTAGACGTGGCTTTCGACGGAAGTAGTAAACGACGCGATGCCCTCCAACAGCACGGCGCCGAATTGGCGCGCGGTCACGCGGCGCGCGGAGAGGGTGCCGCCGTCATGCAGCGCAGTTACCTCGAAATCCACCGGCTGTCTGGCGTCACCCCGACGCAGGAACGAGACATGCATGCTGTGCGGTGAGCCTTCCGAGGCAGTGCGGCTGGCCGCCATCAGGGCTTGTGCCGCGATGTGGCCCCCGACGATATGGTGGTCGATTTCGTCGATCTGGGTTCCGACGAAAAAGTCCGCGTTCACCTGGTCGAGGTCAAAGGTGTCGAGTACCTGGTTCAGGGTGAGAACCGGAGGCGGGATGGTCACCGACGCATCATGCCGTACAGCCGAACTACGCCAGATACTGGCCGAACCACTCCAGCACCCGCCCCCAGGCATCGTTGGCGGCGGCAGCGTTGTAGCGCGGTCCGGTGTCGTTGAAGAACGCATGGTCGGCGTTCGGTTCGACGACGATGTCGTTGACCAGCCCGGCGCGATCGAGAGCAGCTTTGGCCGCCGCCTGTGATCCCGTGACACGAGTATCGAGAGCCCCGTAGAGCGCCAGCACGGCGGTGCCTTTGGAGCCGGCGAAGTCGGGGTTGTCCGGCAGCGGCCCGTAGAACGGAACCGCGGCCGACACTTCCGGTATGCCAGCGGCCAGCAGTTGCCATACCAGCCCGCCGCCGAAGCAAAAACCGACGACGGCGATTTTCCGGCCTGGAACGCGCGTCTGCAGTTCGTTGATGCCGGAATTCAGGTCGGCGATGAAACGGTCCGGTTTGGCGGCGCTCAGCGCGGCGGTGGCCTGCGCCGGGTCCGCGAAATGCCCGGTGCCGCCTTCCTCGGACAGCAGGTCGATGGCCAGCGCCGAGTAGCCGGCTCCGGCGAAACGTCCGGCCACTGACCGCACCCAGTCGTTCAGGCCTTTGTTCTCGTGGATGACCAACACCCCACGACGGGCATTGTGGGCTTGCGACCAGGCGCCCTGGAGCTCTCCATTCGGTCCGGACCAGGTAATCGGCTCGGTCGGCAACGCCTGGTCCATTCCCGGCGGCTGTGTCCCCGTGGTGCCCGACGACGCGCTGTGCTGCTTTTGCCCGTCGCCGCAAGCGGCGATCAGCGCGGCCGCGGCCCCGCTGCCCAGACCGAGCAGCGCCAGCCGCCGCAAGGCTTCGCGCCTCGTCAGCAGACCGTCGACGTGGTCGGTGGCGATCTCTTCGGCAAGGTAGTGCTTTAGCGACGTCACCCTGGGGAGTATGCGCTGAAAACGGCTCTGCCGCCCGGATTTCGGGGCGCGCGGCTCAGCCGAAGCTGTCCGGGTCAGCCACCGGGATGAGCAGCTGGGACGGGGCGGGGCCGCCTTGATGGAGCTGGTAGCTACCGCCGGCCAAGGCGCGGCGCGCCGGCTTGGTCGGGACCAGATGCGGGAAGTCGTACGTGGTCACCGTCAGCCGCAGCCGGTGCCCCGGCTCGATCAACGCAGCCGTCGGGAAGACCTCGACGTCATAGCGGGTCACTTCGCCGGGAACCACGGGCTTGACCGCCGATCGGGTGCTGAAGTGGTGTGGGCGTAGCACGGTGCCGTCGGGTAGATACCAGGTGCGATCCGGATCCAGCGCGCGGTGCGAACCGAGTAGCGCTCCCTGAGTCAACGGGCGGCTGGCCCCGTCCGGGGCGACGTCGTCGAGGTGGGCGACCCACAGCGCCTCGGTGGTGGTGGCCGTCGCGTGCAGGGTCAGCGCGATCGGTCCGGCGACCAGGGTCGGCGTGGCGAATGGCTCGGTGGTGTAGGTCAGCGCGCCGCGCTGCAGCCTCCGGTTGTCCTGGTCGTAGCGGGTGTGGCCGCCGCGCTGGGCGCGGATGAAGCTGGTCATCCCCAGGGTCCACTGCTCGATGCTTCGGCCGGCCGTCGGACCGCGCCCCACGTATGTGATTGTCGCCGTGGACGTCTCACGCGCACACTCGGTGGACAGCCGGCCGGACTGCGACAAGTAGAAGCGTGTCGGCGTCGCCTCGGCCAGCGGATAGTCGCGGACGTGGAACCACTTCGAACTTCCGATGGGCTGGAAGGTGAACGGAGGTCCGGTTATCGCCGCGCCCGCGTCGTCGTTCAGCCAATGGTCGAACCAACGCAGCTGTAGCGCGTGGATGTGCAGGCCGCCGAAGTCGGAGACGTGATACCAGGGTCCCATCAACAACCGCAGCCGCTCGGACACCGGCTGGCCGGGTTGCATAGGCGACTCGTCGGGCCGCCCGGCGAAGGTGTTCTGCAGCGCCGCATAGTTCAGCGGGGCGCCGCGCTGGAAGGCGTCGTGCCAGCCGCCGACCAGGAAGACCGCCACATCGTTGGCGACGATGCCCGGCAACACCATGCCCGGCCGCA